>CBFHBI010000849.1:0-1550 GCA_965653755.1 uncultured Blastocatellia bacterium | reverse complement strand
AGCGGCGTCTTCAGATACTTCGCGAAGAACCGCACGTAGCGCCGCACGCGATCCAGGTTGTGCCGCGGCTCAGTGAAGCCGTGGTTCTCGCGCGGATAGACGACGAACTCAACCGGCACCTTGCGCTCGACCAGCGCCTGATAAAACTCCTGCGCCTGCGCAATCGGCACCCGCGTGTCCACCTGCCCGTGCCTGATCATCGTCGGCGTTTTCACATTATTGACGTACTTCATCGGCGAGCGGTCCCAATAAAGTTCCTGGTTTTCCCACGGCGCCTTGTCGCTGTAGAACCAATTCAAGTAGCGATGAATATCGGTCTGTGAATACATCGAATAGATGTTCGTCAGTCCGGCCCCCGGCGAAATTGCTTTGAAGCGATCCGTTTGCGTGTCGATCCAAAATGTCATGTATCCGCCATACGACCAGCCGAACGCCCCCATCCGATCGGGATCGGCGATGCCCGCGGCCACCATCGCATCGACTCCAGCCATACAATCTTCGTAGTCGCCCTTGCCCCAGGTGTTCTTGTTCGCTTGCGCAAACGCCAGCCCTTTGCCGGTCGAGCCGCGGAAGTTTGGCTGCAGCACCGCAAAGCCATTGGCCGCGAGCACCTGCACTGTTGAATTGAAATTATTGATTGACGCCCCGGTTGGGCCACCGTGCGGGTTCAGCAAGAACGGAACTCTGCCGGATTGATAACCAACCGGTTTGGTGAGCACGCCTTCGATTTCGGTTCCGTCTTTGCTTTTCCATTTAACAACTTCGGAATTCGCGAGCGAGTAATCATTCAACCAGGCGTTGTGGTTTGTCAGCGGCTTAATCGAACTGAAATCTGCGGTAGTGACATAGATTTCAGTGGGCTGGTTTCCGGAAGACATTGTGCCGACCACCATCTTCCCATTGCGATCGATTTCGGTGATGCCGGTTGAGCCGCCACGTTTCGTGAGTTGTTTGACTGAACCGGTGGCAACGTCTGCCGAGTAAAGTTCAATCGCTTCCAGCACGTTGGTGCTGAAGTAAATCGTCTTCCCATCGCGCGACCACACCGGCGCGCCGACGCTCAAATCGAATTTGGAAGTAAGCTGTTTTGGCGCGCCACCGTCGGCGGGATAGAGATAAAGAAAAGCCGTCGATGGGCCTGGGTCTCGATCACTCGAGCCCGTGTATGCGATCCATCTTCCGTCAGGCGACCAACGTGCGTTATCGGCAGCTCCGGGTTCACCCGCGATCTTCTTGCGCTCGCCGCCGGCAACCGTCACGACCCAAACATCGCTCAACGCGCCGTCGTCAGCCCTTGGAGTCGGGTGCGTGGTGTAAGTGATGCGCGTTCCATCAGGCGACCATTGCGGATCGCTCACGGTCCAATCGCCCTGCGTCAAACGCTTCTCTTCTTTCTTGTCGAGATCGAAAACCCATAGATGCGTCATCTTGATGTCGTGATCGATGACCATCGTGTCGTCTTTGACTTTCTTGCGATCCTCTTCGTCTTTGTTCGGCTGATCGACGGCCGTCAACACCAGCTTCTTGCCGTCGGGCGAAAAACGAAATCC
>CBFHBI010000848.1:0-1567 GCA_965653755.1 uncultured Blastocatellia bacterium | reverse complement strand
CGACACCGGCAACGTAATTGTGAATGTCGTCCCTTCTCCAGCTTTTGATTTTACCGTAATCGTACCGTGGTGGTCTTCGATCGCCTTCTTCACGATCGCCAGCCCGAGGCCGGTGCCGGTTTCTTTGGTTGAAAAATATGCTTCGAACACTTTTGAAATGTCTTCCGGCGCAATGCCGCGGCCGCTGTCAATCACATCGATGCGCGCTCGCCGGCCCGCATCTTCGCTCGACAAACACAGTTCGATCTTGCCACCGCTGCCGTCCATCGCCTGCAGACCGTTGATGATCAAGTTGGTCAACGCGGAATGCAACGAATCCGGATCGGCAGTGATTTGCGGAACGCTGCCGTTTGTTGTCACGCGCGCATCGACACCGGTTTCGGCCGTCTGAACTTCAAAGATGCGCATCGCGTCGCGCGCCAATTCCTCGAGATTAACCGGTTCCGGACGAAGCTTCGGCGGACGAGAATAATTCAAAAACTCGGTAATGCGATCGTTGATGCGCGCGACTTCAGACTTCAATTGTTTCGTCAGGCTTTCAAATTTGTCCCGTTTCTGCTGATCCGCTGGAGAGAAAGTCGTTTGCATATGATCGAGCGTCAGATTGATGTAGTTAAGCGGGTTGCGAATGTCGTGCGCAATGGCCGATGCCAGCCGGCTAACCACCACGGCCTTCTCTGCATTATAAAGTTGCGCCTCGAGTTCACGGGTGCGTCCCAGTTTCACAGTCATCTCATTGAACAACTCGGTCAGCTCACCCATTTCATCGCGCCGTTTCATTTGCGGTACGCGATAAGAAAAATCGCCGCCGGCAACGCGGCGCGCGGCGATTGAAAGCGATTTGATAGGACGAGTAAATCGCCAGACGACAAGCGTAGTGAGGCCAGTCATCGCCAACAGCACGGCCAGCGTGTAAAGCAACGCCTGACGACCCTGACGCTGAAAGACAGCCGCCATGGTGTTCGCTGAATCCAGCACCACGATTACATAGTGGAGACCTTGATCAGTCTCAACCGGAAAATAGAAAGCGCCCGCCGCGCCGATGCGATTCTGTGGCACGACGTTCATGCCTTCGGGCAAATGCAGGTCTGTGGATACCGGCCCGCCGGCGCTGTTGAGTGGCGGCAGTGAAATGTCTTTGACCTTCACATATCGAGTAGTTTTGTCCGGATTGATTTGTGGAATTTGATTCTTGTCGAGGCTGTCTTCGATATTTCCATCGTCATCGACGATGATTACGTTCTTGACGCGCCCGCTCTGAGCTGCGAGCAACGGCTGCTTGGCTTCATCCTGCAATTGATCCAGATACTTGTTGCTGTTGAGGGCTTTCACTCCGAGCGAGACGCCGGCGAGGATAGCTTCGCGCTGGTCGATCATGAAACGAGTGTTCGTCCGTGCGGTACGCAAATTGACGTAGTACTGGGCGGCGAGCGTGAGCACGAGCAAAGCCGCCAATAAAAGCAGCAGTCGGACGCGAAAACTGTTCAGCAGCGATTTTGACAAAGGCATTTCGCCGCAGCAAAAAACACGCCAATCAAAAATCAGACCCGTCAAGCATGTATAAGAT
>CBFHBI010000847.1:0-1569 GCA_965653755.1 uncultured Blastocatellia bacterium | reverse complement strand
CGTTCGGATCGTCAGGATTTAGAAACGTCCGGCCTTGCTCCGATAAATCGGCTTCATTCGATTTCTCATCGATCGTAAAAAACAATTGTTCTTTTAGCTGAAACAATTCTTCCTTGCGCGTGTCCTGGTAAAAGGAGAGCTCGGCTTTATCGATTGCGCGCCGTTTCTCTGGATCTTCCATCATCCGAAGCAGCAGTTTGTTCCGCGGCTGCCCGAGTTTTACTTTGAACATCAGGACCCCTGGGTTTAGTTGGGCGGCGGCATTTTTAACGTCTGCTTCCGTAACCCTCCCCTCCTTGCCCGTGCCGATAACGTCGGTTAGGTGAACGCGAAGATCGGCCGCGAGTTTGCGCACTTCAGGCGAAAGGGTCTCGCCGGCCGGCTCTTTCGGCGTGAAGGTGGACGTCTTCTCGGTATCGAGCCGGTCAAAAAGCTCGACCGCGTCATTCGCCACGCGATTGCATAGCATCGTTTGCTTGCGCACGAGTTGCTCGATTAGCGGCTTCCATTTGTCGTATTGATGGGTCGAGATTGTTGCTGGACCGCTGATGATCAGCGGCGTGCGCGCTTCGTCGATCAGGATCGAATCGACTTCGTCGACAATCGCATAATGATAACCGCGCTGAACCTGTTGCTCGCGCGTCGTGGCCATCCCGTTGTCACGCAAATAATCGAAGCCGAATTCGCTGTTGGTGCCGTAGGTAATATCGCAGGCGTACTGCTGCCGCCGCGTGTCTGGTTCCTGATCGTGCTGAATGCAGCCCACCGTGAGCCCTAGAAACGTGTAAAGTTGGCCCATCCATTCGGCATCGCGTCGCGCCAGATAATCGTTCACCGTCACCCAGTGCGCGCCTCGGCCAGTGAGCGCATTCAAATAAAGCGGCAGTGTGGCGACGAGCGTTTTGCCCTCGCCCGTCGCCATTTCCGCAATCCGGCCGCGATGCAAAACCATTCCCCCGAGCTACTGGACAGCGAAGTGCACCGTGTCCCATGTCATGGGCTGATCACAGACCGTGAAAGACTGTTGTCGCTCCTTCAACCGGCGAGCGGCGTTTTTAACCACGGCAAAGGCTTCCGGCAAAATCTGCTCCAGTCGGCGCCACTGCTCCTCCGGATCGGAAATTTTCGAGAGCTCTTCTTTCCAGGCTGAGGTCTTTGCGCGCAACTCGTCGTCCGAGAGCGGCTTAAACTTCTCGTCAAACTCGTTGATCCGGCGAACCATCGGAGACATCCGCCGCAGCTCACGTTGGTTTTTCGAGCCGAAAATCTTCTTTAAGATCCAATTGACCATTGAATGACTAATATCGGTGAGATTGAGCGCCTAGCAATGGCTCGGCCAAGCCGCGCCCAAAACGGAGAACTGAAATCATTGCTTCAAAGAACGATGAAAGAACAGCAGTTCTCAGACGAATCGTTGCCGTGAAATACTCATTTCTTCTCATCATCTCGCTGGTTGCCAGTTCGTTTGTTGCCGGGCAATCCGATCCGACGAGTCGTGCCTGGAATCAACCGGTCCCACCGTTCCGGATAGCCGGAACGCTGTATTACGTTGGCGCCACAGAAGTCGCT
>CBFHBI010000846.1:0-1584 GCA_965653755.1 uncultured Blastocatellia bacterium | reverse complement strand
GGAGACGTTTGCCAAGCTGATTCAAAGGCTGACCAAGATAATGGATCAGCCGGGCGACCCAATCGAAAGACTGAAGCGAGGCCTAATCGCCTACGTTGAATTTGGGCTCGAGAACCCGCATCACTATCGCTCGACGTTCATGACGCCCTTGCCGGACGAAGTGGACCACCTGAAATATGAGAAACCTGAATCTCCTGGAATCCAGGCTTTTGATTTTCTGCGGCGCTGCGTTTACGACTGCATTGCTTCCGGGAAGTTCAAGGCCAAGGATGCAGAGTTGGCGAGCCAGACGCTGTGGGCAGGGGCGCATGGAATTACATCGCTTTTGATAACCAAAGGTCAATTTCCCTGGGTAGGGAAAGAAGAGGTGATTCGAGGAACGATAGACACCATGGTTGCGGGGTTGACAGTAGGTGGAAAGTAGACGGCGAACGTATTGAAAATGATAGAGATACAACAATTTTTGGGAAGAGAGCAGTAAAGCAAAAAATTTTTGCCTGATAGATTAACACTGTGTAGTTACTAAGCGATGTTACTTCTCTCGGGGTGATGCGTAGTTAGAAGCAGAAGGCACTTATGGGACTACTTGCGAGACGAAATCTGTTTCACGACAAAGTGCGGTTCGCGGTGACGCTGACGGGAATCGTCTTCGCGCTGGTGCTGATTATTATTCAGTTTGGATTGTTTCTCGGGTTTACGACAACAACTTCGAACAACATTGACCATTCGAAAGCCGACATCTGGATTGTGTTTCACGGCGTCGGATATTACGACACGGGTCGGACATTTTCGGAGCGCAAATTCTATCAAGTGCTGGTGACGCCGGGCGTGGCACAAGCGGAAAAATACATGCAAGCGTTTGCGCGCTGGAAGCGGCCGGATGGACGGATCGAAAATATTCAAATCGTAGGAGTGCGTCCGAACAGCGAGATGGGGCAGCCGTGGGACGTGGTATCCGGCAACGCAGCGGCATTGAAAGAAGAAGACGCGATCCTGGTGGATGAACTGTACCGAGAAAAGCTCGGCGTTTGGAACGTCGGCGACCGCGTGGAAATCGGCGGGCATCGTGCGCGCGTTGCAGGCTTCACGCGCGGCATTCGTTCGTTCACGACTTCACCGTTTGTGTATGCGTCGTTCAAAAATTCGCTCGACTACACGAACCCGACTTCCAAAGAAGATGATGTTGGCTACATTTTGGTGAAAGCGGCGCCGGGAATGCCCGTCGAGCAATTGAAAAGGAACCTGAGCGGGCGGTTAAACGATGTGGACATTTATTCGACGGCAGAATTCAGCCGAAAGACGCGATTCTACTGGATGTTTACAACGGGAGCAGGCCTTGCGGTTCTTACGGCCGCGCTGATGGGATTGATTGTCGGAGTGGCCGTGGTCGCACAGACGATTTACGCGGCGACGATGGACCACATTCGCGAATACGGAACACTAAAAGCGATGGGTGCGACGAACGGGTATTTGTACCGGGTGCTTATTGAACAAGCGGTCTGGAGCGCGGTGCTCGGCTATGCCCTGGCGATGGTGGTCGCGCATTTCATCGTGACGGGGAGTGAAAAGGGCGGCGCACTGATC
>CBFHBI010000845.1:0-1589 GCA_965653755.1 uncultured Blastocatellia bacterium | reverse complement strand
TCACTTTCCCATCGCGAAGGAATTGCTTCGCGCCGGCAAGCACGTGTTGCTGGAAAAACCTCTGGCCGCCACGGTCCGCGAAGCCGAAGAATTGATCGATCTGGCTGAACAGAACCAGCGAGCGTTGATGGTGGACCACACCTTTGTCTATACGGGCGCGGTGCGCAAGATGAAGGAGTTACTGAACCGCGGCGAGTTGGGCGATTTGCTTTACTTCGATTCGGTGCGGATTAATCTGGGCTTGTTCCAGCGCGACACGAACGTGCTGTGGGACTTGGCGCCGCACGATCTTTCGATTATGGATTACCTGATCGCGCGGCAGCCGCAAGCCCTCAGCGCGCTGGGCAGCTCACACATCGAACGGGGAATCGAAAACATTGCTTATTTGGTGATGCTTTTTGACGATGAGTTCATCGCGCACTTTCATTTCAATTGGCTGGCGCCGGTAAAAATCCGCCGCACGATGATCGCCGGCAGCAGCAAGATGATTTTGTATGACGACATCGAGCCAACCGAAAAGGTGCGCGTTTACGACAGTGGAGTCACGGCCAGCCGGATTGACGATCGCGAGGCTGATTATCAAACCCTGGTCAGCTATCGCACCGGCGACGTGTGGGCGCCCAAGCTTGATTCGACCGAGGCGCTGCGCCACGTCGTGACTGAGTTCCTCGAATCAATCCGCGACCGCCGCGCGCCTTTGACCGACGGCTACGCCGGACTTCGCATCGTGCGTCTGCTCGAAGCTGCCCAGCAATCTATGAAGAATGGCGGCCACGCCGTCATCCTCGCGCCCGATGCGCGCACTGCGCCGGCATAATCCACAGACAGTTTCGATATCGATGAATGTTCCGCTACTCGATCTGAAGGCCCAGTATGCGTTGATTGGCGAAGCGACGCGTGCCGCTGTCGGGCGCGTGCTTGCGTCACAGAGGTTCGTACTCGGCGCTGAAGGTCAGGCGCTGGAGCAAGAGATCGCCGCTTACTGCCAGACCAAATTTGCGATTAGCTGCGCGTCCGGATCGGATGCGTTGTTGCTGGCGCTGATGTCGTGCGGAGTCGGCGCCGGCGATGAAGTGATCACGACGCCGTTCACTTTCTTCGCTACGGCAGCCGCGATTACGCGCCTCGGCGCCCGGCCGATCTTTATCGACATCGATGAGCAGACTTTCAACCTGAATAGCGCGAGAGTTGGCGATGCGTTGTCTCAGCAGACCCGAGCCATTATCGCGGTGCATCTTTACGGTCAGTGCGTGGAGATGAATCCGTTGCTTGATATTGCCGCACGGCGCGGCATCGCGATCATCGAAGATGCCGCGCAAGCCATCGGCGCCGAAGATCGAGAGCGACGAGCGGGATCGATGGGCACGATCGGATGTCTGAGTTTTTATCCGTCAAAAAATCTCGGCGCCGCCGGTGATGGCGGCATGCTGGTGACTAACGATGAAGCCCACGCAGGCCGCCTGCGCATGTTGCACGTGCACGGCGAAAACCAAAAATATCCTCACGAGGCGGTGGGGGGTAACAGCCGGCTGGATGAGATTCAGGCGGCAATCGTGCGCGTGCAGCTGCCTGAGCGTGACGCTTGGAGG
>CBFHBI010000844.1:0-1591 GCA_965653755.1 uncultured Blastocatellia bacterium | reverse complement strand
ACTGTGTGGTCATCGTCACATATCACCGCAACGTCGATTAGCCGCGCGTGCGCAGACTGGCGCCGCTGGTGGTTGACACGCGCAATGCGCTGACTGGTGATTGGCGTAAACAGAGCGCGGCGAGAATCATTCGGCTCTGATCGGAGCGCGGGCATCCCTGCCCGCATAAGCGCGCAGCGCGAACAATCTTGAGCTTGCTGCGCAAGCTTTGCGGGCAAGGATGCCCGCGCTCCATCAAGAGTCAATGAACGCCCGCATCCACAACTCCAGATTCAAAAGCTGGAACACCTGCAGGTTGTAATCTTCCCGGCCCGACAGATTCGCGGCGATAATTCGTTTCACTTCTTCGGGACGAAACAAGCCGCGCCGCTTGATAGTTTCTTCGGACAACAAGTCGTCAACCATCGGGCGCAGCGCGCCGCGCAACCACGAACGGATTGGCGCCCCGAAACCGGCCTTCTTGCGCCAGACAACATCGTGAGGCAGGAATTTCTCGGCTGTCTTCTTCAAAATATACTTTCGTTTCAACCCTTTCAGTTTCAGGTCAGGCGGCATGCGCGCCGCAAACTCGATCATTTCGCGGTTGAGAAACGGCACTCGCACTTCCAGGTTTGCGGCCATGGACGTCTTGTCTGTCGTCATCAAATTCAGGCATGGCAGAAACGTCTTCATATCAACATAGAGCAACTGATTCAGCGGGGCAGCATCTTTCGCGCGGGCAAAATATCGACGGTGGGCCGCATAGGCGTCGAGTTCGCGAGTCTCTCTGCGCACATCATCCGTGTAGAGTCTCTGCTTCGCCGCATCGTTGAAATAAGTTTGATAACCAAGATAACGGTTTTCGAAATCCAGCGCCGCGCTGCGCGCAAATTTCTTTGCGTTGCGTAAAGGCGCCGTCAACTTACCCGGCAATCCTCCGGGCAAAGAATATGCAATTGCCTGCATAACCGGCCGGCGCAATAGTTGCGGAACAGGATCGAAGGCGCTCGCGATCTTCATCGCCATCTGCCGCGGGTAACCGGCGAAAACTTCATCGCCGCCCATGCCGCTCAGCATCACACGTAAGGTCTTGCGGGCTGCGCACGAAACGAGATAGCTCGGAATCGCCATGTCGATTGGCGGCTCGTCCAGATGATAGACCAGCTTTGGCAGCAACTCGGCCACGTCCGGCGTCAGCATGATCTCGTGATAATCCGTCTCGAGCTGCTGATTCACTTTGCGCGCCCACTGCACGTCATCAGGAATGATGTCGTACCGCAGGTCGGCAGCCTCCATGCCAATCGTGTAGGTCTCGACGCGTCGCCCGTCGCTGTGCTCCTTCATCATCGCCACGATCGCCGAAGAATCGATACCCCCCGACAGGAACGATCCCAACGGCACATCGGCAACCATTTCGAGATTCACCACTCGATCGAGTGTTTCCAGCAGACGCTCCTGCCACCATTGCTCGCTGCGGCCATTGTCAATCTCATCAAACGAAACATCCCACCACTGACGCGCGGCGATTGCGCCGTCATGCCATTCGATCAACTGCCCCGGTGGCACAGTCTTGATGTCCTCCAATAAAGTATCTGGATCGGGCGCACAGAGA
>CBFHBI010000843.1:0-1606 GCA_965653755.1 uncultured Blastocatellia bacterium | reverse complement strand
CCAGCAACGTCCGGGTCATCTGCAGCGTGGCTCGCGGCGGCTGTAGCAGCGGCCTCTGCCGCGCATCCGCCAATTGAGGCAGCTGCACCGCAGCCAAAAAAAGGCAAGGGTTCGGCGCTCATCTTCGCAGGTGTCGGCCTCGTCGTCTTGCTTTTGATCGCGGCCGTCGGTGGCTATTTCGTAATGCACGCGATGATGGGTAAGTCTGATACGACCACTGCGAAGACGGACTCCCCATCGAACAATGCAGGGTCGGACGTCGCCGGCGCGCACGAAGTCGGCCGCTACTGGCTGCAGGTCAATTCAGATTCAGAGTCGAATGAAGTTCGCGCTGACGACGTTTTGCAGATGACGTCGGGCCAGCAGTTCAAGTTTCATTTCTCGCCGAGCGCGAGCGGCTATCTCTACATCGTCGGGCCGGGCGAGGGAAATGCGCCCACGACTTTTCTTACCGCCAAGCCGGCGACTGAGTTCGGCGTACGCAGCAACGAAGTGAAGAGCGGCCAGGATTTTACTTTTCCCGCAGACACGAACAAAAAAGAGAACTGGATGAATCTGGATACGACCGCCGGCACAGATGAATTCACGATTATTTTTTCCGGCGCGCCGTTAACCACGCCGGCGGTTCTCGATGAACCAGCCTTGCATGAGTTGAACGGCAACGAACAAGCGGAACTCAGTCAGGCCATCGCCGGATTCAAATCGAACCTGGCCGGCACCGAAGTCATGAAGAATGCGCCGGCGCCTTTTGTCTCAGTGAAAGTCCCCCAATCCGCCGCTGAAGGCGCGCCTGTGGTTTTCAAAATCAAAATTGCACACAAGTAAATGGGTTCCAGGTTATTTGCGGAGGTTTAGCACGATGAAATTGAGGCTCGGCTTTTTGATCATGATTTTGCTGGCGGTGTCCTGTGCCGCTTATATTGCCAATGCCCAACAATCGGACGAAGAGGTGCGCGGCGCATTTCTCAGTTCGCGACCGAAGACGACCAATTCCAATCCGCCGGCGCGCCGTCGTCACCAGCCGCCGCGCAACACGAACACGTCAACGGCAAAGAATTCGAACAGCGCGCGCAATGCGAACGCCAGCGCGGCAAATGCGAATGTGAGCGTCGCAAACAAAGGTGGAAACCTCGCAGTGCTGCAACCAATCGCTTTGGGCTACACGATGTTCATGCGCGACGTGAACGGACGTGCGGTGCGCATCGATCCGACGCGCGAATTTCACAGCGGCGATCGCATTCGCATCTCGCTCGAACCGAACATCGACGGCTATCTCTACGTCTTTCACACTGAAGGCGACGGGCGGCCCGAGATGATTTTCCACGATGCGCGGCTCGAAGGCGGAGAGAACTGGGTCGAAGCGCACGTGCCGATGGACGTGCCGTCAACTGTCGAAAACGATGAGCGGCTGAAGTGGTTTCAGTTCGACGCCAATCCAGCGATGGAACATCTGTTTGTGGTGCTGACGCGCGAGCCTTTGGCGGACGTTCCAATCGCGGACACGCTGGTTAGTTTATGCACCACGAACAAAGCTAACTGTCCGTGGCATCCAACGGACGATGTCTGGACGCGCATTCAACAAGCCGCCAAAGCCGATGTGAAGATC
>CBFHBI010000842.1:0-1609 GCA_965653755.1 uncultured Blastocatellia bacterium | reverse complement strand
GGAGTTATGTAAGACGAACAATCCGATGTGCGAGCGGTGTCCTGTGAACAAGAGCTGTGCCCATTTTCGCTCGTGTCAGAACCGGGAGCGGTAGCGACCGGATCAATTGACTCTCGAAATTGACCTGCGTCATGGGGTCGGTACCACCTGCGTCAGCAGGTGGGTTAAAGCGAACCTATCAGACTCAGTTGCGTGTTCGACCCATCCGCTTACGCGGATGGGTACTGACTCTCCTGCCATTCAAATTAACAAATGAGAAATGTCAAGTGGTTTTCTTGATCCCGCTACCGCTCCCGGTTGTGACACTTCTCTCGACTATCAAACTCAATCCCATAATTAAATAAAAAATCATCACCACTTCCGAATCGCCCCAGTTGTAATGCACCACGCCGCTCGTCATGAAACCAATTAAGCCGCCGAGTGCGCCCAATACAATTCCGTGTTCAATCCAATTTTCCTTCGACACTTGTCGCCGCATACGCCAAAGCGTGATTGCATAAGTGCCCAGCAGAATCAGCCACGCAATCAATGTCGGCACACCGCGTTCGAGTGCAAGCTGCAAGTAATCCGAGTGCATATGGCCCATCGGCAACTTGCCGCCTTCGAACAGATCCCACTCGCGCCAATGCGCCTTGATCGAATCCATGCCGACGCCGAAGGCGAGATGGCGCGGATTACTGACGAGCAGATGAAAGCCTTCGTGCCAGATCTTCTGTCGCCAGGCAATCGAATCGTCTTTCTTATCAAAGAAGCCGACATTCCGTTTCTGATGCAGGACAAACAACCCGGCAAGCACGACTGGAATCGCGCACGCCGCGATAAAGATGAGCGCGCGGCGACTGAGCCCAACAGCGGCGATCAGCGTCGCCGAAATCAAAAGCGAGAGCCATGACGCGCGCGTTACTGAAAGCAATAGCGCACCGCAAATGCCTAACACGGCCAACGCCAGCAACAAACCGTTGCGACTTCGCTTCAATGGAATCGCGACTAATAAGCCGATGGCTAGCGACCCTATCAACTGCAAACTCTCCGCGTAAGTGGTCCAGTGATCGTAAAAACCGGTCGCGCGCCGGTCGCGCCCGTACGACCAACGTTGGATTCCCAGACGCTCCTCGGCCGTCGCACCCGGCAGCAAATGGCCGCGGGCTACTTTCAGCGTCGCCACCCACTCCGTCCGATAAATTTGCAGCTGGGCCGGCTCTTTGTTCGACGAGTAATCGAGCGCAGTTACCAAATCGTCCGCGCTGCGAATCTTTCGACCATCGACTTTCTCGATCGTGTCGCCGTCGACAATCGGAATCACTTGATTATGCGTGCTCGATTGAAGCCGTGCGGTTTGCAAAGGACTCTGAGCACTGACACCAGAGACTTTGACGCCTCGTCCGAAAGAGAACTGACCAAATACAAACAATACGTTCACCACCGTCGCGGCCAAAAAAAGAATTGTCAGCCAGCGGAGAATCTTCGGCGACGCCACGTTCTCGGCAAAGAGATAAACGATCAGAAAAAGCGACGCGGCGCGCATCTTCCCGATTGACACGGACGGTTCGTATGAAAGGATCGACGACAGTCCGGTGAGCAGGAAGAACGCGAACATCGGATAATCGAT
>CBFHBI010000841.1:0-1618 GCA_965653755.1 uncultured Blastocatellia bacterium | reverse complement strand
GCTCCAGAATTTCTGATCGAAATTGAAGCGACAGCGGTCTTGGATTGAGTCGTTGCACAGGAAACTCGCGTGAGCCAGCGTTTAATTCTCTTTGCTCCAGGGGCGGGCGCGCCGTCGTCGCATCCGTGGATGCAAAATTGGAAACGGCGCTTGTCGGAGATCGGCGTCGTCGAGACGTTCGACTATGATTATATGCGCGCGGGCCGGAAACGGCCGGATCCGTTGCCGCAGTTGATCGCAGCACATCGAAAGGCGCTGGAAGCGGCGCGAGAAAAACATCGACCAGATTCGATGCTCCTGATCGGCAAAAGCATGGGCGGGAGAATCGGATGCCACGTGTCGTTCGAGGAAATGGTAGACGGCCTGGTTTGTCTTGGCTATCCGCTCTGCGCCATGGGTAATCGCGCAAAACTTCGCGATGAAGTTTTGCGCGCGTTGACTACGCCTATCCTGTTTGTGCAAGGCACGCGCGACGCGCTGTGTCCGCTGGATCTGCTGGAGCGCGTCCGAGCCGAGATGAAAGCGACTAACTTTTTGCACGTCGTCGAGGGCGGCGATCATTCCCTGAGCGTCCCGAAGCGTCAACTCCAGGCGACAAGTAAGACTCAGGAAGACATCGATAGACAGATCCTCAAGGCCATAGCCGGATTTGTTGACCAAGTGTGAATTACAGCAAATTAGGAAGATGAGACCTACTCCCGTTTCTTTGGCGGAGGTCCGCAGGCGAAGCGTAAAATCTCGCGCGTTTCATTCGGTCCGCGCCGGCCAGATCGAGTTCGTGAAAGTCAATACCGACAGATGGAGATGGCGAGACGTTTATCGCTGGCTGCTTGGTTTACGGTGGCCACAGTTTGCCGTGTTCGTTGGCACGCTTTATATCGCGCTCAATCTTCTTTTCGCCGCCCTTTATAGTCTTCAGCAAGACAGTATCGCCGGCAGCACTGGCGGACATTGGTTTTTTGATTGCTTCTTTTTTAGCGTCCAAACGCTGGCCACCGTGGGCTACGGCCATATGTATCCGCAAACGCTCTATGGCCACATCGTTACTACCATTGAAATCATGAGCGGTATCTTTTTGCTCGCGGTGATGACTGGGCTGATCTTTGTCCGGTTCTCGCGGCCAATATCGCGAGTTGTTTTCAGCAACTCGATCGTGATCGCACCATTAAATGGAAAGCCCACGCTAATGGTGCGCGTAGGAAACGAAAATCAACACAGCATGGTCGAAGCGGAGTTTCGGATCATGTTTTCGCGCGATGAACCGTTGCTGGAGGGCGGTGATTTCAGATACTTCTACGTTTTGAAATTACATTTCGACCGGCTCACTGTTTTCCCGGCCGCCCTAACTTTGCGACACACGATCGATGTAACGAGTCCGCTATTTGGCGCAACGTCTGAGTCGCTCGAATCCAGCCGGGTCCTCTTTATTGTGTCAGTGGTTGGAATCGATCCGGTCATTGCGGCCGCGGTTCAAACCCAAAAGGATTACAGTTGGCGCGACGTCAGTTTCGGAGAACGTTTCGTTGAGATGTACACCGAGCACGGCGGCGGCAGGCTCACCGTCGATTACGGCCGGCTTCACGAGACCGAACCTGCGGAGTAAGAACGCGGCGCTGCG
>CBFHBI010000840.1:0-1635 GCA_965653755.1 uncultured Blastocatellia bacterium | reverse complement strand
GTACTTTGCACAGTATGGCCCGGCCTATGCGATGAAGGTGAACGAGAAAGTCCACATCAAGGACGTCATGGTCAAGACGTTTCCGACTTTGTACGACGCCGACAATGCGCGCTATGGGATGGCCACACAGGATCAGGACAAGTTGAATGCAAACTCAAGCAGGGACGTCGCGCTTCCGGTTTCATATTTCAACTGGAACTACTACGGCAGCCGGCACGATCTGTTTCCCAACATCACTGAGTTTGTGACAACCGGCTATGTATCGTCCTGGGAGTTCATCGTCGTCGAAGCGACTGCCGAGAAGCAAATCAACGGCGAGACGGTGCATGAGACGAGGTACTACATTTCCTATCCGTACGAATTATTCATGACCGGAACTGAGAGCATCAAGAAGAACAATCACATGGATGCATACTTCACCAGCACGGTGGTCCAACCCGCGTCTCAGAGGGGAATTAAGATTTCTTATTACACGGACGGCTTTCAAATTTTGCCGGCATCCTCGAATTATAAAACTTTTGCTGAAGCGTGGGCCGCGCGCGCCGAACGCGTGGATACGATCAAGGGCAACGGATATCCGCAATACGATTTTCTTGTAATCAGTAATGGTCCAAACAAAGGCGAGGGAACCAGCTTCCCATTCTGCGCCGCGACCTGCACAGGGGAACACTCTCGCGTCACTGCGGCTGAGTTGAGTAAGAAATGAGATGCGCGAGGCTGCTACGCTTTCGGCGCTTTGTAGCCCTTCCGGGTTCGGACCGTTACGTCGGTGCGCGAGAGCTTCACCTCGATGGCGCGCCACTTTCCGTCGTGAGCGTGATTGGTCGGGCGATAGGCTATCGTATATTGATGGCCAAGCTCTTCGGCTATTTCCGCGAAGGCATCGCGCAACTCCTGTCCGCCGGGTGAATCGACGTAACGCCCGCCGCTCTTCGCAGCAAAATTCTTCAAAATTCCGGTTGCCATTAAGTCGCGCTCCGGACCCTGGCTGCCCATGTTGACCGCGTAAATCGTCGCGCCGCTGTGGAGCGCGTTATCGAGCGCCTTGTCAGAGCTAGCGCGGCTGTAGTTCTCGCCGCCGTCAGACAGGATGACGATCGCGCGCCGTTTCTCTTCGCGCTTTCCCAGATCGACTGCGGCCCGCAACACTGCGTCGTTCAGAGCAGTTTGATTCTTCGTTCTTAACGCAAAGGCTTTGGCTGGCAAGTCGCGGCCCGGCGAGAAGTCCTGAATCTGTTCGACCTTTGTATCAAAATTATAAATGGCGGCGACGTCTTCATCTCGCAAGCCGTCGAGGAAATGAATCGCTGCGCCGCGGCCGAGCGTTAGGCGCGTTTCCATGCTGCCCGAGGTATCGAGCAGAATCGCAGCCGCGAACGGCGTCTCTTCCGCAGTGAACGTGGCAATCTTCTGTTCAGCGCCGTCTTCAAAGATATGGAAGTCGGTTTTCTTCAGGTGCGGGACGAACTTGCCTTGCTTGTCGAGCACGGTGACGTTGACGACGACGAGATCGGTGCTGACCTTGATTACGTCGTCTTGATCCTGTGTCCGCGGCTCAGGTAAATGTTTAGCGGCGCCAATTGTGCCGCCACCATGAACGAGTTCACCCGATAAACCAACGCCGGCGATTAAGAT
>CBFHBI010000839.1:0-1638 GCA_965653755.1 uncultured Blastocatellia bacterium | reverse complement strand
ATCCGAAATGGCCGCCGGTAAGTTATCTCAGAAGTGATTACCGCTCATCAGTCGTCGTGGCGCACGTGCGCGTGAAGGACGCGGAAGTAGTTAATCGCATCCCGGGACTGGAGGATTGGAAAGTCACCTGCGAAGTGGTCCAGCCGTTCAAAGGCAAATTCCGCAAAGGCGCAACGGTCGTCTATTATCACGGGGCGGAAGCCGGTTTTAAGAGGGAGTTGTTTCTGGGCGAGAAGATCGTCTTTCTGCAGCGCCACTATCACGAGAAAGAGAAGCAGTGGGTTTATGCAGCGATTGAAAATTCGACGCTCGCTTACAATGAAGACCGGGCGCGCAAATTGAGAAGCATTCAACGCGCTGCGAAAAAGAGTTAGTCCTCAAACCAACTAATTCACCGGAGTGTGTCTTTTTCAATGTGTAGTCGAGGCTTCACAATATCGCCCGTCAAGTGTTCCGCCAGCGGTTGCCAGGGCTGAATCGTTGATGTGTGGCGAAGCGACAGATGAATTTAGCCGTGGCTTTCAAGCCACGGGCAGCGGCGCATGAGATGCTCGTCGCGTTCGCGACGACTGAAATCAGCGACGAATCGATTTTCAGACGCCGCTAACGCGACGACGTTATATTTCGACGCGCGACTTTCCGTGGCTTAAAAGCCACGGCTAAATTCATTTCGCCGCTAACGCGTCGAAAAGCAGAACTGCTGATTGCCAATAGCCCAAGGAACATAACCTGTCATCGATGAAGCTTTATCTAATATCGATATTTCCCTTGCTACTACTGGTTGGCAGCGTCATCAGAGAATCTGAGAGCAATCAAACACCGCCAACGTGTCGCGCGCGCAGTGATCTCGTCGGCAAATGCTTCAGCGTGCACGGTCGTCTCTCGGTTTATAACGGGACTCCGAGCATCAGGCTTTGGCCCATCGGAACCAAGCGTTTGCTTGGTGTGATCGATCCGAACGAAGCATCGAGTACGCCTGGCGAACCGATTCTACCAGGCAACATTAAGCGCAAACTCGATTGGGACAAAGATGTGCTCGGTGATTTTGAAGTTTGCCCGCTCACTAAGCAGAAACCCGGACACATGCAAACCGTCTGCATTCAATCCGGCAATCATCTGATTGTCCGCAAGCACGCACAGTAGGGGCAGGGTTTATCCCTGCCCGCTTTTGATGAACGTGCGGGCAGGGAGCAGATAGACCTTGCCGACGCAATTGACCAGGCGTAGTCTCCTCACCCATGAACACTCGTCGTCAATTTCTGATCACCGCGCCGATGGCTGTGTTGGTCACGGCCACCGCTTGCCGCAAGCAAACACCTTCCACTCAATCAGAAGCAACGCCGACGACTGCGGGCGCGCCGCCGACATTTGGAACGGGCGCGGGCTCAGGGCCGCCGGTGACCACCGAGACGTTCGCCGAAGCTGAGAAGCTGCTGCAGGTAACGAAGACACCCGCCGAAAGGCAGCACGCGGCGGACACCTGGCGCACATCGCTGGCCCAGTATCTCGAACGCCGCACAGGCCCGCGCAAGATAGGAATCGCGGCGACGGATTTGCCGGCGACCATTTGGAATCCAGTGTTGCCCGGAATCACCGTATCAACGTCCCGCGATCAATTTGTGCGATCGAAAGATGTTG
>CBFHBI010000838.1:0-1643 GCA_965653755.1 uncultured Blastocatellia bacterium | reverse complement strand
AGGCGGCGGTTTTCGTCAAGCAGCTTAACTGGAATTCGTCGCTGTGAAGTCGCCGTCGGGACCGCGAGACTCGCCTCCATGTTCTCGACGATCTTCAGCGCGGGACCTCGGATGGGGATACGCTCGACTGAAGGTTCGGTGCTGGTTTGCGTCGCCCCAACTTTCGCTTTCGTGGATTCAGCAGCTCGAGGTTTAGCCGGCTTTGCGGCGGCGCCGTCGCTCGTGGGCGCAGACGCCGGAATTGCGACAGGTTGTTTGGCAGCCGTGGCCGTATCGCCATTCGCGCCGACCAATTCTTCGAAATAAGATCGCCACGACTCATCGACCAGTGACGGATTGCTCTGCCAGCGCGCCAGGAGAGTCTCGACGTAAGTCGCGTTGGCGCCGAAATTGTCGGCAATGATCTCAGAATAATCAGTTTTGATTTCTTGGGCCAAGGAAATCACCGCGCGCTTTGATGCGCATTGGATCAAATCATGAGTTTCGTTTGATTCAATAGGTTAGCTCCTTCTTTTAGTGATTGCATCCGCGTGTCAGAAGCCCGACCGTCAGGGAGGGCCACTCGTCGTGCACGTAGCGTAATCGGAAGCGCGCCCTCCCTTACGGTCGGGCTTCTGACACGAGCGTTTTGTGATATTGTATGCGGCCACACCGCAAGACTCTGCAACGGATCAAGACTATAGATGGCCGACGAGAACCCTGAATCGCGATCGACGCTCAAGACGGCGGTAGTCCTCGCGATGCTGTTCGCGATCTTGGGTGCGGTGGTTATCTTTGGTTACTTTATCACTTTTCGGCGGCCGGTAATGACCGTGATCCTGATCAGGCACGCCGAAAAAATTATCGACCCGAGTAATCCTGATGTTGACTTGAGTGAAGCTGGCCAGGCGCGCGCGCGGGAAATTGTGCGTGTGTTCGGCAACGTTGGCATCAATGCGATCTACGCGACGCAGTACAAACGAACCCAGGAAACCGTGAAGCCTCTGTCGGATAAGATTGGCGTGCCGGTTACCATTGTCAATTCGAAAAACACTTCCGATTTGACTGCGCAGCTTCGCGCGCAGCATTCGGGCCAGACAATCTTCATCGCCGGTCACAACAACACGGTTCCGGAGATCATTGCGGCGCTCGGCGGTCCGCAGTATCCGATTATTCCTGAAAACGAGTACGACAATGTTTTCATCGTGACGGTCTATCGCACAGGCAAAGCAAAAGTCGTGATGATGAAGTATGGAAGCCCGAGTCAGTGACAAACGGCGCTCCGTAGGAGCGCGATATTTATAGTAAAGCAATATGTTTGCGTTGACTCTTCGCTCCGTCGGAGCGAAATCCAAATCGCCAGTTGCTTGTTTCGCTCCTACGGAGCGAGGACTGTCAGAGGTTTCGTGGTTCTATAAACATTTCGTCCCTCCGGGACGATGACCATTCGAGGATTCGATGAAGAAGAAGAAAACATCAATCAATCGTCGCAACTTCGTCAAAGTGCTCCCGGCTGCGGGCGCGGCGGCGCTGGTCGTGTCCAAGGCGCCGCTGAAAACGCTGGCCCAGACCCCGACGCCGGCGCCGGGACCAACTCCATCGCCCACCCCGATGCGCATCACGAAAGAGATGATGCACGACGCCGAGAAGCTGATCGGGATCGA
>CBFHBI010000837.1:0-1663 GCA_965653755.1 uncultured Blastocatellia bacterium | reverse complement strand
TACGGCACGTTACGTGGACCGACATACTCAGCTCGCGGTCAAATCAATTTGTTGTCGGCATATTGCTCGAGAATGTGCGCAGTCCATCCGCTGATCCGGCTGATGGCGAAAATGGGCGTGTAGAGATCGAGTGGGATTCCCATCATGTAGTAAGTCGAAGCCGAATACGCATCGACGTTCGGCAGCAGGTTTTTCTCCCGCTTCATGACCGCTTCAAGCTTCGCGGTGATGTCGTACCACTTCGTGTTGCCTTTGCGCTCGCCCATCTCTTTTGAGAAGCGACGAAGATGCGTGGCGCGCGGGTCTTCCGTCTTGTAAACAGCGTGGCCGAAGCCCATGATCTTTCGTTTACTGATCAGAGCATCCTTCACATAAGCCTCGACGCGATCGATGTCGTTGATCTCCAGAAGGATTTTCATGATCGCCGTGTTGGCGCCGCCGTGCAATGGACCGGAGAGCGCGCCGAGCGCAGCGGTCACGGCGCTGTACATGTCCGCGAGTGTTCCGGCAACGACGCGCGCGGTGAAGGTCGAAGCGTTCAATTCATGGTCGGCTTGCAGAATCAAGGCGACATCCAGCACGTGTGCGTCGAACTCGTCGGGCATCTCACCCTTCATCATGTAGAGAAAGTTCGTTGCGATGTTGAGTTCGGGCTTCGGCGAAATAATTTCCTGATTATTTCGGGCTCGCTCGATAGCCGCGACGATCGTCGGGAATCGCGCGGTCAGGCGCGTCGCGACTCTGATGCTGGCTGCGCGCGAAAGATCGCGTGCTTCCGGATCGAACATCGCCAGCGCCGAAACTACAGTTCGCAAACGGTCCATCGGGTCGGCCGTTTTGGGAACTCGCGCGGCCATTCCCTTGATTACCTCGATGATTTCCGCGGGCAACTCGTAGGACGCAGCCAGATTCTTTTGCAACTCGGCCAGTTCCGCTTGCTTGGGTAACCGGCCGTTCCACAAAAGGAAAACAACCTCTTCAAAAGTAGATTTAGTGGCGAGGTCGTGAATGTTGATGCCCTGATAAATCAGTTCACCTTTCTCGCCGTTGACGTCGCCGATCGATGAGGATGCGGCCACCACGCCGCGGAGTCCCGTGGCGACTGCACTGCCGGCTTGCTTACCGTTATCCATTATTTGCGTCCTTCAGATTGTAATTGTAAGTCGAAGATAGCAGAGGGAAATGCGAGTGACAAGCAACGAAAATCGTCGCCTACTTCGCCGCAAACGAGGTTTGCGAAACGCCAGTCACCAGCGTGAGAGATTGGCCGCGGCGAGCATTTAGAATTGACGCTGCCGAGGCATTACGCGCCGCGATCTCGACGAAGCCCGCGCTTCCCAGGTACATGAAGAGTTCGTCTTCCTGGCCCGATTTGTCGGCGAAGAATTGCCGCATGGAAGAGATCAGGGTTTCGTTTACAGTCAGCTTCAGATTAGCTTCAATCTCGTTGCCGCCTAAGTGTTCCGCCCTGAAGTTCGTCACACAATTGCCGAAGCGATCGATGTGGATGATCGCGCCTTCGATTCGCCCGTCAGCGCGCACGTTCGGACTTAGCGATTGCAGCTGCACGATACGATCGATGATGGGACCCACGTCCGCAAGCTCCGCGCCCTTCGAAAGCTCTGCCGCCACCGGCGCGAAAATATCCCGGCCGTGGAAAGTG
>CBFHBI010000836.1:0-1672 GCA_965653755.1 uncultured Blastocatellia bacterium | reverse complement strand
CTACTGAACGTTCTCCTCTCCTTCCCGAGAAAGCATCTAAGCTCGACTTCCGTTTCGGTGTTTGGCCCGCTCCTGTTCGATCAAAACTCTGCGCAGGATTTTTCCGGAAAGCGACTTTGGTATTTGGGAAATGAATTCTACGTCTCGAATTTTTTTGTATGGCGCGACGCGCGCGGCTACGAATTGCATAATATCGTCGCTTGAAGTCTCATGCTTCTTGACGACAAACGCCTTGGGCACTTCTCCAGCTTCCTCGTCGCGCGCCGGAATGACCGCCGCATCCGCAACCGCCGGGTGCGTGAGCAAAACTGCCTCGAGTTCCGCGGGCGCCACCTGAAAACCTTTGTACTTGATCAACTCTTTGACTCGATCGACGATGAAGAAGTGGCCGTCATCGTCCGCGTAACCGACGTCGCCGGTGTGCAACCAATTATCCGCGTCGATCGTGCGCGCGGTGGCCTCCGGATTATTCAGGTAGCCCTTCATGATCTGCGGTCCGCGCACACAGATCTCGCCTTCTTCATTCGCACCTAATTCGGAAGCCGTTGCCGGATCGACCACTTTCACTTCCGTATTTGGAGCGGCCGTGCCAACTGAGCCGAGCTTCATCTTCGCAGGATCGGCGGGACTGCTGTGCGTTACCGGACTGGTTTCCGTCATGCCGTAGCCCTGACGAATGCCGCAACCAATTCGCGCCATGCATTCACGCGAGAGATCCGCCCCCAAAGGCGCGGCGCCAGAGAAAATCATTTTCAAACTCGATAAGTCGTAATTATCTATGATCGGATCTTTCGCGAGCTTCAGGACGATGGGCGGGACGATGTGCGAAAGAGTTACGCGATATTTTTGAATGGCTCCGAGAAACTGTTCGAGATCGAAGCGCGGCATGATCACAATCGTCGCGCCCAGATGCAGCCCCATGTTCAGCACCACGACCAGCCCATAGATGTGAAACAGCGGCAAGCAGCACAGCAGCGTATCGTCGCGATGAAAATAATCGAGCCCGTCCATCTGGCACATGTTCGCGACCAGATTGTAGTGCGTGAGCATCACACCCTTAGGTAGGCCCGTCGTGCCGCTCGAGTATGGCAGCGCGACCAAATCATTCTTCGGATCTATTTCGACCCGAGGCACTTCGCCGTCACCTTCGAGCAAAGTGGCGAACGACGTGGCGCCGTCTGCTTCACCAAAGATGAACAGCTCGTCGATGCCGGCAATCTGAGCGGCAGCTTTGGCTTTATCGAGGCACGATGGCGCGGTGGCGAGAAACTTCGCGCGCGCGTCGCGCAATTGGAACGACGCTTCTTCGGTGGTGTAAAGCGGGTTCAGAGTGGTGTTGATGCCGCCGAGCATCGCCACTGCGTGAAATGTGATCGCAGATTCGAGGCAGTTCGGACTGAAGATCGCGAACACTTCGCCCTTCTTGAAACCTCTGCGTGCGAGGTTGGCGGCCAGGCGACGCACCGCAGCTTCAAATTCGCTGTGCGAGAGCGAGCGGCCGGTTGGGCCATCGATAAGCGCAATCTTGTCTTTGAATTCGGAGGTTGATGCGAAGATAAAGTCCGTCAAAGAGACTTCGGGAATCGTCACATCAGCGTATGGCCCACGAAAGATCATAGGAAATTTGGAGTGCGGCGGCAGCGACGCCGCTTTGGATTGTCACGCCCATCGG
>CBFHBI010000835.1:0-1686 GCA_965653755.1 uncultured Blastocatellia bacterium | reverse complement strand
CCGTGCCAGCGCCCGGGGTCGAGCCACGTCACCCACGGGCAGATGAGCCGGTTGATCTTCGTCGTGGGCGACGGCCGCGTGATAGACGTCAGTGACTTTATTAAACGTTAACTGGCCGTCGAACTTGAAGTCCTGGTAGCGTTGGGCCACGTCGTCGCCGTGATAGCCGTAAGCGGAAAGTTTCCGCATAGCTTCGTGGCCTGGTTCCTGATGATCTCGATCGAAGATGCCCCACGCGCGGCCGCCGGTAATGTATTGCAAACCGGCATTGACCATGCCCAACCAACGCCCGTGACGAAAACCGGCGTGAAAGTTTCGATAGCGGCGCAGCTCCGGCATGATCCAACTGTGCCGCACGCGATGATCGTATTCCTGCAACGTCTTCGTCGAATAATCGCCGGCAACGAGCGCCTCGAAGATCGTCTCAGCGGCGAGCATTCCGCTTTTGATTGCTGAGTGAATTCCCTTGAGGCGCGCCGCATTGAGAAACCCGGCGCTGTCGCCGACAACCGCCGGCGACGATCGCCTTCGCGCCATAGCGAATCATCTTGCCGCCCTCAAGGAGCTTGGCGATGAACGGATGCGTTTTGTATTTCTGGAACTCCGCGTGTGGATCGATCAGCGGATCGCGATAATCGAGGCCGGTCACATAACCGATATTCAGAATGCGGTTTTGCATTCCGTAAATCCAACCGCCGCCATAGGTCCATTGATCGGAAGGAAACCCAAGCGTGTGCGTCACGCGGCCAGCGGGATAACGATCGTCTGGAAGCTCCCACAGTTCTTTGACACCCAGACTGTAAGCTTGCGGCTCGCGTCCCTCGTCCAGGCCCAGACGTTGAATCAGTTTTTTAGTCAGCGAACCGCGCACGCCTTCGCCCAGCACGGTGACCTTCGCGAGCAGATCGACGCCTGGTTCGTAATTGCTCTTCTGCTTCCCTTCCTTGTCGATGCCTTTGTCGCCGGTACGCACGCCGACGACGCGATCATTTTCGCCGTAAAGCAGTTCAGCGCCGGGAAATTCCGGAAAGATATTGACGCCGGCTGCCTCGCATTGCTCACCGAGCCACGCCGTCAAGCGATTAAGCGAGACGATGTAATAACCATGATTGTTCAGCGGCGGTGGATTGATTGGCGAGCGAATCGCGCGGTTTTTGGTGAGATAAAGAAACTGATCGTCTTTGACTTCGGATTCGAGTGGCGCGCCCTTTTCTTTGAAGTCAGGAATCAATTCCGCGAGCCCACGCGGATCCATGACCGCGCCCGACAGGATGTGCGCACCGACGGACGCGCCTTTTTCGATGACCGCAATCTGAATCTCGCCGAGCGCGTTACCGTTTTGCTGGTTGTGTTGCGCAATTAGATTCGACAGATGCAGCGCGCCGCTCAGATTCGCCGGTCCCGCGCCGACGAACACCACATCCATCTCCAGACTTTCCCGTTCCATATTTGTTTGGAGCCCCGCCTTCAGGCGGCCTCATCTTCGTTCTGTGCCAAGTGCCGCGTGAAGGCGAAGCTTCAAAACATCAAATGAATGGCCATTCAGTTTCGAGAGTATAGCAGAGACGAACCTTGTCGCTGAAAACCGAGTTGTGCGCCAATTCCTTTATTGTCGTCGTGATTGTTGATGTAAACTGATGCCGCTCGGTTTTCAATTTTGTTCCCCTTTGTCGTCGCTAATTTATG
>CBFHBI010000834.1:0-1688 GCA_965653755.1 uncultured Blastocatellia bacterium | reverse complement strand
TCGTCGTTCGTGACCACAGCGCCACCATCGCCGAGCGCGCCGAGGTTCTTGGTCGGATAAAAACTGAAAGTGCCGAGGTCGCCGAACGAACCGACTTTTTGACCTTGCCAAGTTGCGCCGTGAGCCTGTGCGCAGTCTTCGATCAGCGACATGTCATGGGCGCGAGCGATGCTTACGATGTCGGCAATCCGCGCCGGATTTCCGTAAAGGTGAACGGGAACGATGGCTTTAATCGATCCTTCGTAATTCGCGATCGTCTCTGCCAACCGTTCCACGTCCATCGTGAACGTTTGTGGATCGATATCGACAAAAACGGGAGTTGCGCCGCACATTTCAATGGCCGCCACAGTCGCCACCGCAGTGTGCGACACTGTCACCACCGCATCGCCGGCGCCGACGCCGCAGGCGCGCAGAGCCAGATGCAAAGCTTCGGTGCCGCTGCCGACCCCGATCGCGTGCGCCACTCCAATGTAGGCAGCGAACTCACACTCAAAGCCGGCGACCTCCTGGCCGAGAATGTACCAACCGCTGTCGATGGCACGCTTCAATGCCGCATCGATCTCTTCCTTATGCGCGAGATAATTTGCCAGTGGGCTGCTTTGCGGAATGGAAAACGTCACGGGTTACCGATGAACATCACAAATAATTGTCCAGGTGCCGGCGGAAGAAATCCAACGTGCGCGACAAACCTTCCTCCAGGGGGACGCGCGGCGCCCATCCCAGAATCTCTGAGATGCAACCATAGTCGGCGTAGTAATCACCGATATCGATGCGCTTGCGACTTGCCGGAAACGACCTCACCTCGTAGTTACCTTTTCCGTTATTCGCTTTGATCAGCAAATCCGCCAGTTCCTTTAGATTGACCGCGCGTTCGCCGCCGAGATTGAAAGCGCGGCCGTTCGCTTTTTCGCTGGCGGCGGCGATCAAAAGCGCATCGACCGCATCGTCCACAAAAGTAAAGTCGCGGAGCTGTTGTCCTTCCCAGACCTCGAACGGCTGGTCCTGCACCAGCAGACGGATCCACACGCCCAAGAAGGTTTGGCGCGCGTCGCGAATGCGCATTCGTGGTCCATACGTGTTGGTCAGTCGCAGCGCAGTCGCGCGAATGCCGTACACGTTGTTGTAGAGAATGTGATACCACTCGCCGGCCATCTTGTTGATGCCGTTCACATCGACCGGGCGCAACAGATGATTTTCGTTGACCGGAAGATAATCCGGCTTGCCGTACATCTGCCGCGTGCTGGCGAACACGACTTTGATCGTCGGGTTATGTTTGCGGCAGGCTTCGAGAATAGATAGCTGGGCCAGGCAGTTGATTTCCAGATCCGTATAAGGATCTTCCATCGAATCCATGTGACTGGTCTGGCCGGCAAGGTTAAAAAGATAGTCCTGGCCCTGGACCAGATAAGTCATGCTGTGGCGGTCGCGCACGTCGGCGATATTCACTCGGACGCGATCATCGAGACCGTCGATGTTGAAAAGGCTGCCGCCATACTCAGGAATCAAGCTGTCAACCAACGTGACCTGCGCGCCGTCGTCAACCAGCCGTCGCGCCATATTCGAGCCGATGAAGCCGAGGCCGCCGGTAATCAGCACGCGCTTATTTGCAAAATATTCGCTGAGTCTCATTTCTTGCGGCAAACAAAGCTAAGAGTCAACGATGGTTCGCCGATCACATGCGATCCGCC
>CBFHBI010000833.1:0-1700 GCA_965653755.1 uncultured Blastocatellia bacterium | reverse complement strand
ATGATAATGCTAAAGAAGTAAAAACCAGAGTAGATCAGATCACAGCCGATCCAAATGCAGATCCTGCTGTTGTTTATAAAGCACAGAAGCTTAGTGATCTTACCAGTATGCAAGCAGAAAGAGCGGATGACGCGCTTGAAAAACTCGCTGCGCGCTTGCTGAGTTGGATAAGCACCTTCCATCAAAGCCATGCGCGCGGCATAGACCGCACTCTCGTCATAGCCGTAGTCGAGCTTGGTTTGATTCCGGATCGATTTGATTTGCAGCGTAGCTGCGATCAACAGCGCGGCAGTCAACGCAATCTGGCCGATGACGAGGATTCGCGTAATTACGTTTACCAGGCGACTGCTATTGCCGCGGCCGCCTTCTTTCATGAGCTCAGCCGCGTTCGCTCTGACGCTGAGGAAAGCCGGAACCAAACCGGAAGCGACAGTTGCGACAAGCGTTATTAAGAGGGTGAAACCGAGAACTTTGCCGTCGATTGCGAACTGCCACCAGTAAGGCAACGGAAACGGCGCCGCGCTAAAGGCGCGCACTAACATGTCAACCGCCCAATACGCCAGGAGCACTCCGGCAGCTGCGCCAAACGCCGCGACAACCAGGCTCTCAGTCAACATTTGGCGAATGAGTCTCCACCGAGTTGCGCCGAGCGCGCCGCGGATCGCCAACTCTTTCGCCCGAAGCGCGGCCCGACCGAATTGCATGTTCATCACGTTCACGCATGCGATCAACAAAACGAGAATGACCGCGGCCAGCATTGCCCAAACGGTCTGCCTCAACCCGATGAAGGTGAATGCATTCAACAGTGGCTGTACACTCGCGGACGTAAAATTTTGGTTCGTCTTTGGGTTTTCCTCGGCCAGGTGACGGGCCAAGGCGATAAATTCTGCGTTCACTTGGTCGAGAGTCACGCCCGGTTTGAGCCTGCCCATAACGGCAGGCGCGTTGTTGTTCGCCCCAAGCCGCAAGTCGCCGCGTGGCTGCGGCGGGAACTCATTATATAGAGGTGTCCACAGTTCCTCCGAAAACGGGAACTTGAAACCGCGTGGCATGACTCCGATTATCGTTGCGGCCTTTCCATTAACTCGCACACTCTGGCCGATGACATTTGGATCGGCGGCAAAGTCACGTCGCCAGATTTCATCGCCAAGAATCAATGTTTTCTCGGCGCCCGGCTTATTGTCCTCGGCCCTGAAATCGCGGCCTAGGACTGGCGATACACCGACGATTATGAAAGGGTCTTCAGAGACATATCCGCCAGAGTAGCGCTGCGGATTATTTTTGTAGGTCACGTTAATGGTCGATCCGGCGAGATAGCCGGCCATCATCGAAAACGATTTCTGCGCGGCTTTCAGATCTTCGTAATCCTGCGCGGTCGGAATCTGGCCAACTCCGAAGTTATTGTTTTGATCGCTCCCCTTCGGATCGATCAAGCCGACGCTCATCAATTGCTCTGGATGCGGGAAAGAAAATCCTCGCAACACGATCGCATTGACGAAAGTGAATTGAGTGGTCGCGCCACCGATCCCTAGAGCGAGAACGAGCACAGCCAGAAAGCAAAACGCTTTCTCTTTGAACAACACGCGCAGTCCGACCCGCACATCCTGACGAAACGAATCGAGTATCATAATTTTCCTTCCTTAACGCTTCGCGACGTCGGAGGAGGCAGCCTTAATCCTGATGCTTCCGGCCGAGGTCTC
>CBFHBI010000832.1:0-1700 GCA_965653755.1 uncultured Blastocatellia bacterium | reverse complement strand
CGTAGAGATCGGTTTGGCCGTCGCGTGCTTTGACAGTGATCGGCTGCGGCGGTTTCCAACCGGTGGCCAGAAGCTTGGAGATGTCTGCCTTTTCAATCGTGGCAATCAGCTTGCCGTCGGAGCTTCGCAAAACGGTCACGGGCGGCACGTCAGGTTTTGAATAGCCGTCAAAAAAGAAACGGCCCGTCGGCGACAGATTGATTTCGTGGTTCGCATCTTCCGGTGTCAGCAGCATCATATTCTTGCCGTCGAAACCGATGCGATAGAAATGCGCAAAATAAGGATCGCGGCCTTTTTCTTTTCCATCAGCGAGGAAATAAATAACGCGGTTTTTCTCATCGACTCTGAGAACTTGCGTGACTGGCCCGTCGCCGCTGGTGATTTGGTTTTTCAGCTTTCCCGTCGTGGCATCGTAGAGGTAAAGCTGACCCCAGTTGTCGCGTTCCGAATACCAAATGACTTCGTTCGACGCGGGCAGGTAATGCCAGTTGACGCGGCCCTGTCCGGATTCGTATTGAGTGGCTGCTGTCTCTTCTAAAACGTTGCGAATTTCTCCGGTCGCTGCATCGGCGACGCGCAGTTGCTCGTGTTTGTGATCGCGCGAAGTCGAGACAAACGCCAGTTGCTTCGCATCAGGACTCCATTCAACGTCGGCCCATTCGCCGCCGCGGCATTGCACGTCGTCGCACAGAGTCGAACGATGCTGATCGGGTTCCAGCTTGAGCCGAATGACCCGCGGCGTGTCAACTTCAATGACAACGCGTTGAATCGTCGTGACCTTCTCATCGCCCGGCAAAGGATATTTCCACGCTTGCAATTGCGGATGGCCCACGCGCGTATCGACCAGATACATTTCACCGACGCCGCGCTGGTCCTGTTGGAACGTAGCGATCTTCTTTGAATCAGGCGACCACGCCAGCACCGGCCGATCGCTGTGCGTCCAGCCGGCGTTGTCGGTCGCATAACCAAAATCCTTCACGCCGTCGGTGGTTAGCTGCGTCTCTTTTCCGCTAGCGATATCCCGCACCCAAAGGTTGTATTCACGAATGAAGGCCGTGCGCTTTGTGTCTGGTGACGGCACGTCCGGCGGCGCGCCGCCGCGTCCGCCAAAGGCAGGACGTTGACCGCCAGTCGATGGCGAACTGTCCGCTGTGCATTGGTAGGCAATTACGTCGCACTTGAAGCGACGGCGCTGCGCCGTCAATGAGATCGACTTTTGATCCTCCGACATTTCAAAGTCTGTGAAGGGCAGATGATAGGCATCGAACGTGCCGCCGGCCGCAGTCGAGAGGGCGGTTGCTAACTTCGCTTGGTCGAATGCCGGCGTCTTCGCGCCCGTTGCTGAATCAACCATGATGAATTCCGAACCTTGGGCCGTTGTCACGCGATACCAGAAGCGACTGTCGCCTTGCCAATTTGGCCGCAGACCCGCGCGAAACACGAGTGGGTTGGTGTTGTAGCCCATCCATTTTTCAGCACGTTGATAATCGGCGGTGGTAAGAACTCGCGACGTATCGCTCGGCTGTTGCGCAAAGATCGAAAGCGTTGTCGCGAGATTCAGCACGATCAGTTTGAGAATGGTCTTCATATAGATGTCGGTCTCCTACTAAAGGCGTGCGCCATTTTGGAGCGCGAGCATCCCTGCCCGCAAAGCGTGCGCAGCACGCTCAGCATTTGTTCGCGCTTCGCGCTCATGCGGG
>CBFHBI010000831.1:0-1713 GCA_965653755.1 uncultured Blastocatellia bacterium | reverse complement strand
TGGGACAGAATGGGACGGATGGGACAAATGGGACTTATGAATAGATCCGCTCGACATATTCCGCCACCATGCGGTCGCTGCTGAACTGCGGCGCGAGCGTCCCAATCGATCGCTTCATCATTGCAATCCAGCGGCGCGGCAATCCGTCGGCATCACGATCGTAAAAGCGCGCGATGATCTCTTCCGACAGCACGCGGTACATCGATTCGGCGTCCTGACGATCCATCTCGGCATCGCTCGCGTCGCTCAGGTCCCCAATCGCGAAACCGTTGTCGCCGTCATAGCCTTCCAGCCACCAACCGTCGAGCACCGAAAAATTAAGTCCGCCGTTAATCGCGACCTTCTGTCCGCTGGTGCCGGATGCCTCTTGCGGCCGGCGCGGCACGTTCATCCAAACATCGACGCCCTGGACCATCTGCCGGGCAATCTCCTGATCGTAGTCTTCGATAAACGCGACGCGCCGGCGTATGGACGTGTCGCACTGCCAATCAATCAATTCCTGCAAGATGCGTTTGGCGCCTTGATCATGCGGATGCGCCTTGCCCGCAAACACAAACTGCACCGGACGATCAGGGTCGTTGATTAATTTCGCGAGCAAATCACGATCGGTCAGGATCAAATCCCATCGTTTGTAACCAGCCACGCGCCGGGCAAATCCGATGGTCAGGATTTCCGGATCGAACATGGTCCGCGCCGCCTCGATGTGTTCTTCGCTCTCGCCACGGGCCAGGCGCGCGTCAAACGAAACGTCGCGCACAAACGCCACCAGCCGCTGCTTCAAAAGTGAGTGCGCCTGCCACAGCTCCTCGTCCGATATTTTTTCAATGCCGTAGCGCCACGCGCCGGCATCTCGCGATCGTTCGATCCAATCATCGCCGACTGACTCTTCAAAGACCCGCCGCAGCATTGGCGCGATCCAGGTGGCCGGATGCACCCCGTTGGTCACCGAAGTAATCGGCACTTCATTCGACGATTTGTCGGGCCACATCTTCCGCCACAGCTCGCGCGAGACTTCTCCATGCTTGCGGCTGACACCGTTGGTCGAACGGGCCATGCGCAACGCGAGCGGCGTCAACCCAAACGATTCTTGTGAATCGCCGTTGATGCAACCGAGTTTCAAAAATTCTTCGCGCGATAAACCGAGCGCCGTCTGCGGCCAGTCACCAAAACCTTTTTCCACCAACGATGCATCGAATTCATCGTGACCGGCAGCCACGGGCGTGTGCGTAGTGAAGACGCAATGCTCACGGACTCGTTTGGCGGCTTCAGTAAAGTCCACCGCATCGCATTCCATAACTCGCCGGGCCAACTCCAATGTTAGAAACGCGGAGTGACCTTCGTTTAGATGAAAGACAGCCGGCTCGATCCCCAAACTATAAAGCAGGCGCACGCCACCGATGCCCAGCATCATCTCCTGGACCAGACGCGTCTCGCGATCGCCGCCATAAAGATGGCCAGTCACCAAACGATCGACTTCGTTATTCTCCGGTACGTTCGTGTCAAGCAGGTACAGTTGCACGCGTCCTACGTCCGCGCGCCACACTCGCGCGGACACCACACGGCCGCGCATCGCCACCTGAACCAAAAGTGGCCGGCCCTGATCGTCATCGACGCTCTTCAAAGCGAGTTCGTCAACGTGATTTTCGCGATACTCCTCAACCTGCCAATCGTCGCGACGCATCCGCTGACGGAAATAACCAAAACGGTAAAACA
>CBFHBI010000830.1:0-1714 GCA_965653755.1 uncultured Blastocatellia bacterium | reverse complement strand
AGTTTCCGTTTGTTTGAGAGTGCCATAGTCGTCCTCAGTCGTCGTTTGCCGTTGGTCCGTGAAGCGGCAGTCGAGCGCGAAGTTTGCGCGGGGTGAATTTGGTTTTTTTGGGAAGAGATGGGACCGCGGGCATCCTTGCCCGCATTTGGCTTTGCGCCCTCCCTCACGGTGGGGCTACTGCCTCGGGATTTGTCGTCAGTACACGAGCCGTCGCAGTCCGGATCGTCGCAATCGGGGTTATCGCAAACGGTCTCGTCATCGACAGATCGAGAAGAAAGGCTGCGACCGAAACCGACGGTATAATCGGCGGGGTCGCTTACGGACGCGCCGTGAATCATGGTTGACTTGGTGACGAGGTATTTATCCTCGCCGTCGTCGGCCAGGCCGAGCCACTTAATGTCGTCGATCGTGTAGCGGCAGCTTGTATTGCGACGGATGCCGTCTGCGATGTCGCGCAGCTCATCGACGCCGTCGCTGCTTTGCGAAAATAGGAGATCGACGCGCGTTTTGTTTCCGTCGATGTAGCCGCGGCTGCAGACGGCGATTTGTGGGCCCCAATGTTCTTTTAGAAAAGCGGCGCCGTTGTTTAGCCGGCTGAGATTTACGGCGCCCGGCGAGTGGTCGATGATTTCCCAGCCGAACCAGCGCAGATAAGGTTCATCGCTGGCGATCGAGACGCCGCGGACGATTCGCTTTTCCAGATCGATATCGAGCGCGCGTTGCTCGGCCTCGCCTGAAGAAGTAAAGAAGCGTTCCTGGTAAGGATCCTCATTAAGGCAGCGGAGGATATATGCGCGCCTTTCGTGGCGGTCCGCTGATTTCGGAAGCGCGCGATATTCGGCGGCGCGCGTAGCGTCACGCTCACGCAACGCGCGGAGATCTTTGGCCGTTAGTGGGCCTCTACCGTTTGTTCTCTTTGCCGGCATTTTGAGGATTGCGATCGTTGGCGGCCTGTTCCCGATCGACGGTCTTGCCGCGCAGCTCACGCTCGACGCGTTCGCGGCGCTCTTTATCTGGCAGGTCTCGGATTTCGCGGCGATCCATCGACGCCAAGGATGGGAGGAGTTAAGAAGTTAAATTTGAGTTAGAATGAAGGCGCGCGGTTCGAAGATTTCGGGTGGCGGGAATTGGCACACGTAGCCGTTAATAACGGCAGCTCGAGGGGTATCTCGGGTGTCACCGGCAGATGCGGGCTCAGCCCACTTGTCCGTTCGAATCGGACCCCAGAAAGAAGCCGGCACTAATCACGAGCCGCGCGTTTACAGAAAATGGCCGACTCCGCAAAGATTCACATCAGCGCAAACGTAGCGGTCAACGCGATTGAGAAGCTCGTGAGATTGGCGGTTGAGTACCCTGAAGCGGTCACCGGGTTTGTTCAATCAATGAAGCCCGGGGAATTAATAACGCTTACCGGAGACAATTTCGCTGACGCGAGCACCATCCTTTATGACATTGGTCCAAGCCCCGCGCTCTTAAAGTTCATGGCTACGCTCGACCTGGCTTCAGCCGAGCGGAAGCGATCAAACCCTCCGGTCTCGGTGTCGCCATGACTGACGAACAAAGGCGAGAGCTGGCGCGCTTATTCATAAAGAATATGCTGGAAGGCGTCGAGAACAGGTTCTTGCGCCAAGTTGAACGCAACGTCAGCTCAGACAATCAAATATTCCTGCCTACTCGCGATCCGGTCCTCGAAGCCGAAATTGTTTATGAAGAT
>CBFHBI010000829.1:0-1734 GCA_965653755.1 uncultured Blastocatellia bacterium | reverse complement strand
TAACACAAGAATCCCGATCGTTTAGAGGCGGCAGAACGACCGACAATTACCGCATCGTTTGCCGCGGCTGCGAGGTAACGTCATAATGCAGCGCAAACTTTCGGCGGAGGAAACCAGCCATGCAAAATGTGAGTTCTATTTCTCGACGCCGCTTCGCGAAGCTGATCGGACTGGGCGCGGCGACGGCGGTGGCCCGGCCCAGCTTTGCCTGGCCCAGTACCAACAGTTCGGAAGCGATCGAGGCTGTCGCCCCGACGGTCGTGCGTCTGAATTCGAACGAGAATCCTTATGGCCCATCGCCGATGGCTTTAAAGGCCATGACCGATGCTTTCTCGTTGGCGTGGCGATATCCGGATGAGCATGCCGACACGCTCATCGATACGATTGCGAAAATAAATGGCGTCGGCAGTGACCAGATTGTGCTGGGCGACGGTTCAGGCGAGATCTTGAAAGTTTGCGCGTCCGCATTCACTGGGCCAATGACCAACGACGACAAGCCGGTGGAGCTGTCAAAGCCGACGCGTGGACCAGCGCTGACTTTCGTTCCCGGCCGCGGCAAGTTGGTCGTTGCCGATCCCACGTTTGAAGCCATCATCAATCACGCGCGCGTCAATCGCGCCGAGGTCGCGAAGGTTCCGCTTAACAAGGACTACGCTCACGACTTGCCGAAGATGTTCGCCGCCGCGGACGAGGGATTGATCTACATTTGCAATCCTAACAATCCCACCGCGAGTATCACTCCAAAAAATGAACTGCGTGATTTCATTAATAAGATTCCGGCAAAGACCATGATTCTGGTTGACGAAGCATATTTTCATTATGCGGACAGTCCTGATTACGAATCAGTCATTCCTTTGGTAAAGGATCATCCCAATCTGATCGTGGCGCGGACGTTCTCGAAGGTCTTCGGGATGGCCGGATTGCGTTGCGGCTATTGCATCACCCAGCCGGAGACAATCAAACGAATGCGACCGCATTTGACGTGGGACAGCGTCAACATCATGGCGTTGGCCGCGGCGATCGCCAGCCTAAACGATCCCGATCAGGTCCCGAACGGCCGCCGGTTGAACAGCCAAACGAAACAATTCGTTTCAGAGGAGATAAAGAAGTTGGGATTCGAGCACATTCCCTCGCAAGCAAATTTCATGATGATTGATCTGAAACGTCCGGCGCGGCCGATGATTGAGGCGATGAATAGTCTCGGAGTCCAGGTCGGTCGTCCTTTTCCTGCCTTGCCTAACCATATGCGTGTCACGATTGGGAAACAGATCGAGATGGAGGCGTTCTTAGGCGCGTTCAAAAAAGCCACTGCGGCGTGATTGCGAACTAAATTTTCGACGACTCACAAATGATTTCTGCACAAGTAGCCCGGCGAGCGGTGTGGCGACCCTTATGGCAACTTCCGCGCCGCATCGATTTGATCGTCTCGCTTACTAAACGCGAATTGTCGGCGCGTTATCGCGGTTCAGTGCTGGGATTTCTTTGGACGTTGTTGACGCCGCTCGTGATGATCGCCATCTTCACGATCATCTTCGCCGGAATCTTTAAAGCGAAGTTTGGCGCGAGTAGTTCGCAATGGGACTACGCGCTTTATCTGTTTTGCGGTTTGCTGCCGTGGACTGCGTTTCAAGAGTCTGTGCAAGCGGCGGCTAACGTCATTGTCAGTCACGCGAATCTCGTCAAGAGCGTGGTCTTTCCGCTCGAAGCGCTGCCGCTCGCGCACCTCTGAGCGGC
>CBFHBI010000828.1:0-1745 GCA_965653755.1 uncultured Blastocatellia bacterium | reverse complement strand
CCACGCTATCTATTACGCGCCGACATTGAGTGTTATGCGAGAGATGAATCGAAAGAGAGGTACGAATGAGACACCCAATTCGTCTTTAATCGCATTCGGAAATCCGGTAATTGGCAAGGACGAACAAGGCAACGCCGATGTGTGCCCACTGCCGGAAGCGGCGCAAGAAGTAAGCTCAATCGTGAAATCGTTTGACGGAACGACCAGCAAAGTGTTCATCGGGCGCGATGCAACGGAGAAAACCTTCAAGACTCTCGCGCCAACATACTCAATCATTCACTTGGCGACGCACGGCATTATTGACAACAGACAACCACTCTATTCGCATTTGTTGTTGACGAAAACCGAAGGCGATCCCGAAAACGATGGCCGATTAGAAGCGCGCCAGATCATGGACATGAATCTTCGCGCTGATCTGGCCGTGCTCTCGGCATGCGAAACTGCCAACGGAAAGGTCGCGCCGGGCGAAGGAGTTATGGGACTGTCTTGGGCATTCTTTGTCGCCGGCACTCGATCGACGCTGGTGAGCGAATGGAAAATCAACTCCGCGAGCACCTCTGAGTTGATGACAGACTTTTACAGGAATCTGAATTCGCACAACCCGAATACGGGAGGCAAAAAGGCAAAGGCGTTACGAGACGCGTCCATTGAGATGATCAAAAATCCGCGATACCAACATCCGTTCTTCTGGGCTGCATTTGTAATGATTGGCAACGGGATGTGAGCGGGCGAGTTTTCTTCGAATATCACCTGCGCGTGTTCTCAAATGTGTTCAGCCTATTGCGAGGTCACGGCGTATCGTTGGAAACGCTTGGGGCATCCTCATCGTCATCCTCTGACTCACCTTCTTTTGCCGGTGGAACCACAGTCGGCTCAAGAGCTTTAATGCGCGCTACGGTCTCTCGAAAAATATCCTTGAATTCCTCAAGCTTGTCCTCGACCTCGGACGCACGCAGCCGATGGGCCAATTTGAATTTACCGGGCTTTAAACCAACGTGCGGAAAAAGTTCAGCGAGTCGGTTTGCGCTGTCGATCGCTACTTGCTCATTAACACCGCGTTCGCGGAGTTGACGATCCAACGAGATGACACTAATGAATGCCTGGTTTTTCTGGCCGAGGCCAAAGAACTTTAGGAATCCTGTGCCTTTGTAGTCGATCACCGCCTGAAGAGTGTGCTTAGTTGGCCGGACGTAACCTATTTCATTTGCGAAGTCTACGAGATTCGTAAAGACATCCCGCGCTTTTACTTCTCTGATTCCATCGAGAAACTCCTGAACGGTGATCGTTCGACCGGATCCCTTTGATATCTGCGGTGGAAGCGCAACCTTCACATCAGCATTCGTTCGATTCTCGACCTGCACAACAGCACGAACAACCTCGCTTGTTCTTGCGATAAGCTGTGGGACAATCAGTTGTCCGCGCATTGAGGCGCTTTCATAGATCTGCATCTCCACAAGTCCAAACGTAAATAACATTTGCGGCTGATGGTGAAATAGGCTAAGGAAGTCCTCAAGATTCTCGCGAATGCCGTCGCCTACAATAAGTAGCATGAATCGAGCAGTCCGCAGATTCTTGTTCACCGTATCTCTAAAGTCCGCTTCAGAGCCGACCTGTTTCGGGAACTGCTTAGAGATCAAGCGATATAGGCTCGTCTTATCGAGTGGGGCAGGCGGCAGTGCTGAGCGACACTTTTGCTCAAACTCCTCGTAGCCAAGAGACGAAAGATGTTTGGCGTAAGCAAGTAT
>CBFHBI010000827.1:0-1746 GCA_965653755.1 uncultured Blastocatellia bacterium | reverse complement strand
CCACGCGGCAGTCAACAATCCCGAGGCATTTGCGAAACCCGAGAGCTGGGAGAAAGCGATGTCGTATTCGCGGTACAACGGTATCAATCTCGACATCGGCCACTTCATAGCCGGCAACAATACATCGCCGATTCCCTTTATCAAGAAGCACGCAGATCGCATCACCCACGTACATCTCAAAGACCGCAAGCTGAACAACGGCCCGAATGTGCCGTGGGGGCAGGGAGACACGCCGATCAAAGAAGTCCTGAAATTAATCCAGAAGGAGCATTATCCGTTTCAGGGCACGATCGAATTCGAGTATCCGGTTCCACCCGGTTCGGACGTGCTGCATGAGATCGCGAAGTGCGTTGAATTCTGTAAAGACGCGTTGGCGTGATCCGTTTCCGGAATCCGCTTCCTTTGGGCGCGGCTCAGAAGCTCGCTTTACAGAGCCCGCGACTGCAAGGAGCGGAATCGATAATAGATTTTTAGACTAAGCATGTCCAAGCACGAATTTCAAACAGAAGTAAATCAGTTGCTGCAACTGATTGTTCACTCCCTTTATTCACACCCGGAAATCTTCCTGCGTGAGCTGGTGTCGAACGCCTCGGATGCACTCGACAAGCTGAAGTATCTGACGCTTACCGACGATGCCTATCGTTCGCTTACGTTCAATCCGCGCATCGATATTGAACTGAACGAAGAGCAAAAAACGCTGACGGTCAGCGACACCGGTATCGGCATGAACGAAGAAGACCTGACGTCCCACCTGGGCACGATCGCGCGCTCTGGGACCAAGAACTTCCTCGCCAGCCTCTCGGGAGACGCCAAGCGCGACTCCAACCTGATCGGCCAGTTCGGCGTCGGATTCTACAGCGCCTTCATGGTTGCCGATCGAGTGGAAGTCATTTCCAGAAAGGCGGACGAAGAAAAAGCCTGGCGCTGGACCAGCGACGGCACAAGCGGCTTCGATATCGAGCCGGCCGAACGCGATCAGCAAGGGACTTCGGTCAAGCTGTATCTGAACGAAGAAGGCAAAACATACGCCAACAGCTGGCGTCTCGAGGAAATCATCAAAAAGTATTCCAACCACATTCCTTTTCCGATCTACTTAACTGCCGACAAGAGCGAGTGGAGCGAACTCGAAAAGAAGTCCGTTAAAAAGCGAACGACGGAACAGATCAACTCCGCCAGCGCCTTATGGAAACGCTCCAAGAACGAATTGAAGGACGACGACTATAAGGAGCTATACAAATCCATCTCCGGCGATTGGGAAGATCCGATGTTTTGGTTCCACACCAAGGCCGAAGGCACGATGGAATACACCACGCTGTTTTATGTTCCGTCGAAGGCGCCCATTGACTTGTATCATGCCGACTACAGGCCGGGTGTAAAGCTCTACGTCAAACGCGTCTTCATCATGGACGACGCGAAAGAACTGCTGCCCGGCTATCTCCGGTTCCTGCGCGGCATCATCGACAGTGAAGATCTGCCTTTGAATGTCAGCCGTGAAATCCTTCAACAGAATCGCGTCTTAAACCAGATCAAAACTGCCAGCGTCAAGAAGGTGCTCGCTGAGCTGAAAACGATCGCCGCCAGTAACCCTGAGCAGTACACAAGGTTCATCGAAGAATTCAACCGGCCGTTGAAGGAAGGTCTCTACAGTGATTTCGCCAATCGCGAAGCGCTGCTCGATCTGATCCGGGTCAAATCGACAAAAGCCGAGGGGTGGACAAGTCTTGCCGACGTCAAATCGCGCATGAA
>CBFHBI010000826.1:0-1756 GCA_965653755.1 uncultured Blastocatellia bacterium | reverse complement strand
TCTTAGCCTCGGCGTCGGAAGATTGCAAACGGCGATAGACCTTCTGCACCGTCATCGAAGGGGACAGCAGTTTCGCCAACTGATCGTCGGCAGCTTCAAAATTAAAGTAGTAGCTTCCCTGGGTGTCCGCCACCAAAAGCGCGCGATTGCCGGTGCTCGCCGGAGTAAAGTTGACGGTTTTCGATACTTCGAGATTGGCGTCTGGCAAAGTGCGCGCCGGTAAACGCCCGACCGGAATATCTGCGATGCCGTCGCCATTAAAATCCGTCAACCAATCATCAGACGCAGTTTCCAGCGCAGTTGCGGTTGCTGCGGTGCCGGTGTCAACCAATTTCGTCGGGACAAAATCGAAGTTGCCGACGCCGAGGTGGTTTTTTGGATCGTAGCTGGCATCACCCATCAACAAGAGATATCTGGGCGCGCGGGCCCAGGAGTTCTTGGCCAGCAACATAAAATCGCGGATTGCTTGCGGCGTGTGTGCGCCAAAACTGAATTCATCAAAGACATCATCCACGTCGATGAGTTTGACGATGTAGTCTTGCGCTTGACGTTGGGCCACCAACGGCGCGAGCGCGGGAATGAAATCTTTATAGCTGATGATGACGAGATCGGCAGCGTTCGTGCCGGTATTCAGCGTCGAAGGTTTATTGAGCGACAACGAATTCGACTGCAACGTCTGAGACTGTGCAAAAGCGACAAGACGTCGCGCCTTTCCGCGATCACCGGCAGCCACGGTCGCGGCGAAATCGCCACCGCTCGGCTCTACGATTGGCCGAATTTCCTGAACGGATGTCGGGTCGCTCACATCCAGCACTCGAATATTCGAGGTAGTAAAACCCTCGATACGCGCGGAATGTGTTGACTTGACGGTAAATTGCAGGGCGTCGTTGTCGGCATGCAAGCTGTGGGTATAGGTGAGGCGAGCAGAGTCGAGGAGGCTCGTGTCCTGCGTCGTTGACACGGGTACGAATTTGATCGAATTATCGCCGTCGATCAGCCACGAAGCGGGTATCGTGAACGTCTGAACGATAGAACTTTGGTCCGGCCAAGTGATTGAGCCAACCGTTGAGTTATTTATTGAAACGTTTATTTGGTGCTGTCCCAGGGACACACCCTGAAGTGAAATCTCCAATTGCGCGGGGGCCGTCGAAGTCCGCTCAATGCTTTTCGTGTTCAGCGAAATCGCGGCGCCGTTGCCGAAAATAACAGGGCCAAAGAAATTTTCGCGATCACCATTTAACGCTGCGGTGTAATACACGCTGCGATCTTTATATTCCGACACGTAAGAAAAGGCAGGTTGGGCCAACTGTGTAGATACGGAGTGATGCCTCACGCGCGCGCGTCGCGAGCGTCGGCGCCGCCGTCGCGAGTGCAGTGCTAAGCGGCGCAGAGGCGCCAACGGTTTGTTGCTGATAACGGATTCTGCTGTGACCGTTGCCGCACGCGCTGGCTCGGGTCGATTTAACGACGCGATCGAATTGGCAGTCGTTGCGTTTGTCAGGTCAACCGATTTCGTCGCCGTCGCCGGGCGCATAGCTTGCGCAATCTGAACCGTCGGCGCATCACCGGATGGTTGTATCACCGCCGACGCAAAAGTCGCAGGGGTAGGTGTCACGACAGACGCAGAACTCTGGCTGATGTTCGTCAAAGCTGGACCAGGTGCCGGCAGTCCGCCAAACCATAAAGGCGCCGGCGATGTTTGCGCGGTCGGGATGCTCGGACCGACATTTCCAGTCGGCATCGTAGATGGTTCTAA
>CBFHBI010000825.1:0-1756 GCA_965653755.1 uncultured Blastocatellia bacterium | reverse complement strand
AGATGAATTTGTGGTGACCTGATTTGACTGGAGCGCAACCGTCTCGGTTGCTCTATGGTGCAAGCGAGGACGCTTGCGCTCCAGTCAGTCACATTTCATGCGAAGGTTTTCGTAAAGAGTGCTTGACGATTTCTGGTTGCGTGTTAGAATTCGACAGTTCGTTTAGTAGAGTTCCCCAATGCTGCCGCGCACTCAACGTCAGAAAGAAGTTCTCGACTACATCACGCGGTTTCTCGCCAAGCACGGACATCAACCTTCGTACGCGCAGATTGCTCGCCACTTCGGGATCAGTTCAAAGGCGACGATCGCAAAACACATCACGGCTTTGGAAAAGCGCGGACTGATTGAACGTCAACACAAGGACGGTTTTGTCATTGGCGTGCAGCACGACGAACTTTCACCCGACGCCGTGTGCGCAGTGAGGTTGGTTGGCCGGATCGCCGCCGGCGTTCCGATCGATGCGGTGCAAGACATCGAGACTATCTGTGTTCCGCGGTTCCTGCTGGGCCGAACGCGACCGGAACGAATCTATGCCTTACGCGTTAAAGGCGACTCGATGATCGACGAACACATCTGCGACGGCGACATCGCTTTGATTGAGAGCCGCAACGATGCTCGCAACGGCGAGATCGTGGTCGCCTTGATCGATCGCACGCGCGCTACGCTCAAACGACTGTTCCGCTTCGGAGATGAAGTCGAATTGCGGCCATCGAATGCGACGCTGCAACCTCTCAAAGTACACGCCTCTCGCGTTGAGATTCAGGGAATCTTCCGCGGCCTGATGCGCGGCAACCGCTAGCCCGCATTCCTGCCGAACTTTCAATTATCGCCGCTTTTTGACTGGTTTCTTGATGATTCTGTCCGTGTCGCCCTCAAATTCAAAACGGCAATCTTTCGGATTTTTATCTTCCCGCAGGCCGATGAATACGGGATGACGCAGCCGTCTGTCAGCGGTCCATTCGGAGAACTTCACTTCAGCAACCAGCTTCGGCTTCAGCCACTGCACCGGCTCGTTTGTTTTCGGCGGATTGACGAACGAACTCTTATCGGTCTTGAGCGGCTGCATCATTTTGTAAATCGATGCCAATAATTTCTCGTTAAAGCCGCCGCCGATGTGCGCGACGTAATGCAAATCGCCGCCGCGATATAGACCACACACCAGCGAACCAAAATACGAACGCGCGCCGCGAGGTTGAGTGTAACCGGCAATCACGACTTCTTGCCGCAGCACCGTTTTGATCTTCAGCCAGTCGCGGCTGCGCTTCTGCACGTACTTGCTGCCGGAGCGCTTGGCCATCATCCCTTCGAGCCGGAACTTCTCGATCTCGCGAAAGAAAGCTTGCCCTTCGCCCTCGATGTGTTCGGACAACTTGATGACGCTCGACGGCTGCAGAATCTCGGCGAGCTTGGCCTTTCGCTCGGCGACAGTGCAATTCGTCAGGTTATAGCCATCCACGTACAGGAGATCGAAAACGAAATAGACGATTGCGGGGCGCTGACCACCTGAGAATCCTTTCCGTTGCAGCAACTGAAATCTGGGAATGCCATCACGATCGAGAGCGCAAATCTCTCCGTCGAGAATCGCCTCCTTGGCCCGCACGTCTTTGGGTATAACGGCGAGTTCCGGATACTGTGGCGTCATCTCAATCTGATTGCGCGAAACAAAACGCGCCACGCCGCTCTTGATGAAGCAAATCGATCGATACCCGTCCCACTTGGTTTCGAAGATCCAGTCAGGATCGGAAAAAGGTTCATC
>CBFHBI010000824.1:0-1772 GCA_965653755.1 uncultured Blastocatellia bacterium | reverse complement strand
AGATGGGCAACACGCGTGTCATCTGCGCGGCTTCGGTTGAAGATAAATTGCCGCCGCATTTGCGCAACCAGCGAACCGAAGGCTGGGTGACTGCCGAATACGGCATGTTGCCGCGATCCACGCACACGCGCACCCAACGCGAATTGGGCCGTGGTGGTCCATCGGGGCGCACGCATGAAATTCAAAGATTGATTGGCCGTTCGATGCGCGCGATTGTTCATCGCAAATTGCTTGGGGAACGAACGATCACCCTCGACTGCGATGTGTTGCAAGCTGATGGCGGCACGCGCACCGCGGCCATCACCGGCGCTTATGTAGCGCTGGCGATAGCTTGCAAACGCCTGCTGCAGGAAAAGAAGATTGCGCGATCACCGATTAATACCGAAGTCGCGGCGATTAGCGTAGGCATCGTTGACGGTGTGACGTTGCTGGATTTGAAATACGACGAAGATTCTCGCGCCGAAGTTGACATGAATGTCGTCTGTACCGGAGACGGCCGCTTCATCGAGGTGCAGGGCACGGCGGAAGGTTCGCCTTTCACGCGCGAACAGATGGATAATCTTTTAGCATTGTCGCAGAAGGGAATTGCCGAGTTGGTAGCGGCTCAGCGCCGGGCGATTTCTGCCATATAGACAACAGCGACTCGCCAGGCAGCATCTGACGGTTACGTCGGCAAAAGGAGACTCGATGATCCGATTAATGACCGCTCTTTTCGGGTTTTTGTTATTGACGATCCTCTGGCCCATCGGCCATGTTGGCGCAGCGTTTCAGGAATACACTTACACCAGTCCCAAAGGCGATTTCATGGTTGACTTTCCTTCAAGCACTTGGAAGAAAGTCGGCGAGCCGGACGACGTCCATCAACATACCGAATTCATTTACGGCGAACGCACCGATTGCTATCTCCGCATTCGCAAAGAGACGCTTGACCCGGGAGAGTCGGTGCAGGAGTTTGCGCGGCGCGATCAGGATGAACGGACGCGTTTTGTGCCGGGATTTGTGGACGGTAAGTCTGAGCCTTTCAATGGCCGGCTCGATGGCGTGACTGCTTCGTATGAGTTCACGCAGGCCGGCAAAGCGATGGCCGGGCGAAATTATTATCTGCAGGTGGACAACCACATCATTTACGTACTGCGGTTCTCCGGTTTACGCGATAAAGTTATGCGGATTCGCAATCAAACTGATTTCATTGCCCGTAGTCTAAAGCTCAAGTAACGCAATTCAGAGTTCAATCTTTAGATTGTTCTTATCAGGCAAGCTGAAGCTTGAACTCTGAACTAAATTCTTTCATAACTTTTCACTCGTCTCCCGTAATACCTAAGTAGTCTCCCGATCTTCAACGGGTCAGGACCGTCTGCGTCAGCGGCGTGGTCTGACTTAACGCGCGCTTTGCCACCGGACGCAGGTGGTTCCGACACAACAGCAGTTCTCCCCAGCATCCATTCCGAATGAGAGAGGAGCTTGCTATGAAAACATGTGGCGCCTGTGGTCAACAGTTTCAGGATCAATTTAATTTCTGTGCGTTGGACGGTGCGGCTCTGGTCTCGGCCCCAACGGCCGCGGTGTTTGAATATCGCCCGACGATCATGGCGGAACAATCGTTGGTGTTTCGACTAGCATCGCAGATCGCGTTTCAGATCGAGCGAATGAAGCTGGCTTGGCCGCGATTCAAATCGAATCCGCAAATAGTTCTCGCAATTCAAATCAATGAATTAGTTGAATCCCTGCGGCGAACCTTTGCGCGGCCGCACCTGCGCAGTGGTTTGCTGACG
>CBFHBI010000823.1:0-1782 GCA_965653755.1 uncultured Blastocatellia bacterium | reverse complement strand
TGTCAGTTTTCATCTCCTACTCGTTTGTCTTCAAGAGCACATCATTTATAAAGCAGCGACGTTTCCGCGTTGGAGGGTGCCGCTGCTGCTCTTTATTCCCACGATCGGTGGATTGATTTCCGGCGCGGGTCTTTATTTCTATGCGCCGCGCGCGCGTGGCAGCGGCATTCCCCAAGTCAAGACCGCGTACTACCTCGAAGGCGGCCGGATTCCGGCGCGCGTTATCTGGAGCAAGATGTTTCTGTCCGCGTTCAATATCGGCACGGGTGCGAGCCTCGGCCGCGAAGGTCCGACGGTGCAGATTTGCGCGGCGATCGCTTCGGTGCTCGGCCGCATCTTCGCGATCTCACGCAAGCGTTTACAGAATTTGATTCCAATTGGTGCGGCTGCCGGATTGGCCGCGGCATTCAATACTCCAATCGCCGCGGTGACCTTTACATTGGAAGAGATCCTGGGCCTGGCATCAAGCCGGCCGCTGGGATCGATTGTAATCGCGGCCGTGATCGCCGCAGTGATCGAACGCGCGATACTCGGCGAGCATGCGCTCTTCAACGTGCCGCCGTATCGTCTCAACCGCCCGATCGAATTGATTTTCTACGCCGTGCTCGGGCTGTGCGCGGGAGTCGCGGCGGTCATCTTCAATGAAACCCTTCTGCGTCTGCGCGGCTTCTTTAAGAATCAACGCGTGGTGCCGCAATGGGCGACGCCTGGCGTTGGCGGATTGATTCTCGGCTGTGTCGGCATCGTCGCGCTCTATCTCACCGGCTCGTCGAGCACGTTCGGTGTCGGTTACGGCCAACTCGGTATCGCACTACAGACGAGTCTGCCGCTGAAGATTCTCATCGTGCTGGGAATAGCGAAGCTCATTGGCACAGTCGTGTCTTACTCATCGGGATCGTCGGGCGGCATATTTGGTCCATCGCTTTACATCGGTGGGATGTTGGGCAGCGCTGTCGGCCTGGCGGCGCAACATCTGCTCGGCGACCCGGCCACGCAACCCGGCGCTTTCGCGCTCGTCGGCATGGGCGCCGTCTTCGCCGGTATCGTGCGCGCGCCAGTGACTTCAATAATCATCATCTTCGAGATGACGACTAATTATTCGATCATTCTCCCGTTGATGATCGCCAACATCACGAGTTACGTGCTGGCGACCAAGCTTTCACCAACGCCGATTTACGACGCGCTGCTGGAGCAGGACGGCATTCACCTGCCGCACGAACAGAGGCATGCACTGAAACAACTGCCCGTCAGCGCCGCTATGTCTGCGACAATTCAAACGTTGAATGAAAACGAAAGCGTCGGCGAAGCGTTTGCGCGTTTAGCGCGACAACCTGATCACTTTCATGCGTATCCGGTCGTCGATGCTGAAGGCAGTCTGGTCGGCCTTTGCACCTTCAATGATTTGAAGGGCGCAGTATCGGCGAATGATTCAACGCGATTGCTCGGAGAAACTGAACGCAAAACAGTTGAGACCATCACCGCCGCGGAAACGCTCGATGCAGCACTGGTAAAAATGGGAAGCAATGGAATTTCTCAATTGCCGGTTATCGATGAAACTGATTCAAAGAAACCTATCGGCATGATTACGCTCGAAGATATCGCGCGTAAACTCGCACGCCACAATGAAGGGCAAGAATAGCGGCTGATCACTCCGAATCGCGCGCATCGAGAAAGATGGTCCATTCGCGAGCATCGGCGACTTGGAGAATTCCCTCGTGCTTCCAGGGATCATTATCGTAAATCCCGTGGGCTTCCTCGCATGTGTGGACGTTGAGGATGACG
>CBFHBI010000822.1:0-1791 GCA_965653755.1 uncultured Blastocatellia bacterium | reverse complement strand
CACGCTATCGTCAAGATTTGTGAGTGTGATTCAGGCGAGATAGATAATTATGATCAGAACTTCCGTGGATAAGACATTAGCCAAGATCGCGCCGAAAAAAAAGCCTTCTTCGCGCTTGAAGATGACACCGCACGCGTCGCAACGATGCTTCAGATTGAATGGCCGCGCCACGATCGAGGCGCGACCACAGGCGGGACAACGCAGCTTCAGAGACCGCCAGATGGTCAAACCAATCCTGGGCCGATCTCTTTTCATGAACTCGGTTCAAACGGTCTTGAGCTTATTCCGATCACAGACTACTATGCGCCTCTGACTGGTGAGCGTCCACTTGAATTCGGAAGGAACACTTTTATGAGACGAAATAGTCTAATCTTCTTCCTCGTCGCCGTAAGCTGCGCGATCGCGGGCTGCAAGTTCGAGCGTGGGGTCGTGGGTTCGGGCGTGCGCAAGAGCGAGAAGCGCGACCTCAAATCTTTCAACGCGATCGATACCGGCGGCGCTTACGACGTCGACATTACCTGTCAAAAGCCCGCGAGCTTTGAAATCGAAGCCGATGACAACCTGCTGCCGCTGATTAAGACTGAGGTGCGCGACGGCGTCCTCTATGTCACCAGCGAACGGCAGTTTCATACTTCGAAATCCCCATTTTTGCGGATCACGCTTCCCGATCTCAACAGCGTCACGACTAACGGCGCTGGAGATGTCAAAATCGCCGACGCCAACAGCAATGATCTGACGATCAAATCCACCGGCGCGGCCTCGATTAACGCTGCCGGCAAAGCGAAGAGCGTCACAATTTCCTCGAACGGCGCGGGTAGCATAAACGCGAGCGGACTTATGGCCGAGAAAGCAAAGGTTGATATCTCAGGCGCCGCCAAGGTTGACGTTTATGCCAGCGACCAATTGGATGTAACTCTCTCCGGCGTGGGCAACGTGAACTACAGCGGTAATCCGAAGGTCGTGAATAAGCATGTCAGCGGGTTCGGCAGCGTGAATCCGAAGAATTAGTGGTACGCACGTCTCTGGCGTGCCGAATCCATAAACTCAAAACAGCACGCCGGAGGCGTGCGTACCGATCCAGCGAATGTCCGCAAGCAAGAAATTGAATCCGAAGAAATCCCGGCGGGGCGTTACCTTCGATACCGTTCGCGAGATCGCGCAGCGCCTGGCCGGCGCCGAAGAATCAACTTCTTACGGCACGCCGGCTTTCAAAGTGAAAGGCAAACTGTTTGTGCGCTTGCATCAAAGCGAAGAGGGGTTGGTAATCAGCGTTGACTTTGACGAACGCGAAGAGATGATGCGCACGTCGCCGGAGAGGTTTTACATCACCGATCACTACTTGAACTATCCGTGGGTACTCGTGCGCATGTCGCGCGTGACTCCTGACGAGCTGCGGGATCTATTAATCGGGTCTTGGCGGCGAGTAACTGCGGGAAAGACGGCTGACAATTATGGGAGGCGCCGTCGATAATCCCTAAGTAGGCAAATCATGAAACGATTCCTGATCTCAATCTTCCTGTCACTGTTCCTGTTCATGAATGCTGCGGCCGTACCCGCGCAGGCAAACGCACTTGGCCAGCGCATCCAGGCGATCATGGATCGTCCTGAATTTAAGCACGCGCTGTTCGGCATCGAGTTTTATTCGCTTGATAGTGGCAAGGTCATCTACGGCATTAACGCGGACAAGCTTTTCACGCCGGGTTCAACCACCAAACTGCTGACCGAAGGAACGGCGCTCAGCTTGCTGGGCGCGGATTATCGTTTTCACACACGAGTCTATCGAACCGGCCG
>CBFHBI010000821.1:0-1802 GCA_965653755.1 uncultured Blastocatellia bacterium | reverse complement strand
GATAAAGGATTAGTGCTGACGGTTGCGAGAGAAGAAGTCGCTCGGACAGCGAATTCTTCTCTCGCAAGATCGAAGTGAGGATTGAAATCGTAGGCCCTCATCCCCATCCTTCTCCCAAAGGGAGAAGGGATTTACTGATTAAGCAGATGCCAATCACGATCACAAACGTAATTGTCCGCGATATTAGATTTCCGACGTCGTTGACACTTGACGGTTCAGACGCCGTGAATGTCGATCCGGACTACTCTGCGACCTACATCGTTCTGGAAACTGATGACGCGCGGACACCGCGTGGCTACGGATTGACGTTTACCAATGGCCGCGGCAATGAAGTTTGTGTCGCCTCTGTTAATGCTTTGAAGCATCACGTACTGGGCCGGACGCTTGAATCGATCACGGCTGACTTCGCTGGTTTCTGGCTGCAGATTGCTTCCGACAGCCAGGTGCGCTGGCTTGGTCCGGAGAAAGGCGTTATTCATCTCGCGGCCGGCGCGATTGTTAACGCAGTTTGGGATCTCTATGCGCGCCGAGAAGGCAAACCTGTTTGGAAGCTGCTCGTTGACATGTCGCCGGAGCAAGTAGTCTCGTGCATTCCATTTCGGCACATCACCGATGCGTTAACTCCGGAAGAGGCGACGGAGGTACTCAAGCGGAATGAAGCGACGAAGAGTGTGCGCGAAGCCGAGATGCTCGCGTCGGGTTATCCGGCATACACAACGTCGGCAGGTTGGCTCGGGTTTTCGGATGATAAGGTGCGGCAGCTTGTGCGCGCAGGCCTGAGGCAGGGTTGGTCTCATTTCAACATGAAAGTTGGCCGCGATCGCGATGATGATATTCGGCGCGCCCGAATAATTCGCGAAGAGATCGGACCCGATCGCAAGTTGATGATGGACGCCAATCAGATTTGGGACGTCGACGAGGCGATTGATTGGATGAAACCGCTGGCCCAATTCGATCCGTGGTGGATCGAAGAGCCGACGTCGCCTGATGATGTGCTGGGCCACGCGAAAATTGCCAAAGCGGTCGCGCCAATCGGAGTCGCGACCGGTGAAGCGTGCCAGAACCGGGTAATCTTCAAACAGTTGTTGCAGGCGAATGCGATCAAGTTCTGCCAAATCGACAGTTGCCGTCTCGCTGGGGTGAACGAAGTGCTGGCGGTGATCCTGATGGCGGCAAAGTTTGGCGTGCCGGTTTGCCCACATGCGGGCGGCGTCGGTTTGTGCGAATACGTGCAGCACTTGTCACTGTTCGATTACATCGCCGTCAGCGCTTCACTCGAGGACCGAATCGTTGAGTATGTCGATCATTTGCATGAACACTTTGTCTATCCGGTGAAGATGAAAGACGGCCGTTATATGCCGCCGCTCGATCCCGGCTACAGCATCGAGATGAAGAGCGCGTCGCTCGATTATTACGAATGTCCAAACGGCGAAGCGTGGAAACATTCCTCCGCCGAACGATCGGCCACAGTCTAGTGAAGGGAACTGGTGAGTCATGACAAGACCCGGAGTATTAATTGTGTCGGCGCTGATTTTGGTTGGCTTCACCTCGGTAGTCGCGCAACCGAGCGCCGACCCATGCGCAGACACAAAGACAAAGCTGACGCAGGCCGAAAACCGTCTGAAAGATTGGCCGCAGCTGGCTCGCTACCACGATGCCAATCAGAAAATTACGGCGCCCGCAAAGAATGAAGCGCGCGTCGTTTTCATGGGCGACTCCATTACCGATTCATGGCAGAATCCAAAGTTCGGCGGTTTCTTTCCCGGCAAGCCTTACGTGGATCGTGGCATCAGCGGCCAGAC
>CBFHBI010000820.1:0-1805 GCA_965653755.1 uncultured Blastocatellia bacterium | reverse complement strand
GGCCGCTGGCCGATGCCCTGCTCACGTAGGCGACAATCGCGGATGCTTGTGGATTGAAGCTTCCCTGGTGCTTGGTGATTGGGATTTGGTGCTCTCGTGGCATCGGCATCCAGCCGATGAACGCTTTGCCCTTAGCTCTTCGCCCTTGGCTCCTTATCCAAAAAATACTTCCGCCACGCGATAGATCTCTTCGTCGAGGCGTTTCAATTCGCCGACCGCGGCTTCAATCGGCACACTGACGATCCGTGTGCCGCATAGCGCCGTCATGTGTCCCCACTCGCCGGCGCGAACCATCTCGTAGGCCTTGACGCCAAAACGAGTCGCGAGAATGCGGTCGAAAGCTGTCGGCGAGCCGCCGCGTTGCACGTAGCCGAGCTTCGTGACACGGGTTTGAATTTGGGTGCATCGTTCTATCTCCGCCGCCAAGGCCTCGCCTATTCCTCCCAATCGATCGTGACGAAAGATTGCTGCGCCCTGCTCCATGCTCAGAAAGTCCTCGTCAGGATGTGGATGCGCGTCTTCTGCTACCACCACAATCGAGAAAGCGCGACCCTGTTGCTTGCGGTGCAGTAATAAATCGCAGACGCGCGAGATGCGAAACGGATGTTCCGGAACGAGAATGACGTCGGCGCCGCCCGCAAGGCCGCCATATGCCGCGATCCATCCGGTATGCCGGCCCATGACTTCGCACACCATCACGCGGTGATGTGACTCCGCGGTTGAATGTAGTCGATCGACCGCGTCAGTAACGATCGAAACCGCCGTGTCGAAGCCAAACGTGTAGTCGGTGCCGCAAATGTCGTTGTCGATCGTCTTTGGCACCGCCACGATTTGCATTGCGTGGTCGCGACCGAGATCGCGCGCGGCCGAGATTGAGCCTTCGCCTCCCACGACAATCAAGCCATCGAGACGCTGCGTTCGCCAGTTTTCCTGGATGCGGGGAATACAACGTTCGTCCGTCGTTGGATTGAAACGTGAAGTACCGAGAATGGTGCCGCCCCGCGGCAAGATGCCGATGACACTATCGCGCGTCAGTGGCGCGATATCATTTTCAAATAAGCCCAAGTAGCCGTTGCGAATCCCGAGCACCTCGACCCCGTCCGCAGACGCGCAGCGAACGACAGCACGGATCACGGCATTGAGCCCGGGGCAGTCGCCGCCCCCGGTTAAAATTCCAATTCGCATGACGACGATTAGTGTTTTATGATCATTACGCGCCCGGTGTGATGTGTCAAACGACGTGAATGAACCGCTGATTCTGGCGATCGAAACCGCGACGCGTGCCGGCGGCGTGGCCGTCGCGCGTGGCGCGAAAGCCTTATCTACTGTTAACGGTGACGCTTCGATTTCGCATTCGACCAATTTACTGGAAATGATCGAGCTGAGCTTGAGCGAAGCTGGAATTCGCTTGTCGGAAATTGACTTATTTTCCGTGGCCGTCGGTCCTGGAAGTTTCACGGGATTGCGGATTGGGTTGGCTACGACCAAGGCATTTGCAGTTCATCTGCGCCGCAAGATCGTCGGCGTTCCTACCCTGGCGGCAGTCGCGCATGCTTCCGGGGTGCGCGGACAGATCCTATCGCTCTTGCCCGCCGGACGTGGCGAAGTCTTCGCGCAGAGATTCTCTGTCGATGAGATTCGTTTGACTGCGCTGGACGAAGCCCAACATCTCACGCCGTTAGCGGTGAACGAGAAATACTCGCGGATCGAAAACCTTTCGTTAGCGGGCGAAGGCGTACGCGCGCTCGTAGAGTTTGGAGTAACGCCTTCAGGCGGAATTATAAAAGGCATGAGGATTCCGCCTG
>CBFHBI010000819.1:0-1806 GCA_965653755.1 uncultured Blastocatellia bacterium | reverse complement strand
GCGGGCCTGGCCTTCGTTGTTGAAATAAGAGATCGTGCGCGGCTTGCCGTCGTCGAACAATTCGAAATTCTCTGATTTGAGATCGGAGATCGGAACGCCGGTGCGTTTGTCCTTCACAAGCGCATCGAGAAAGACGACACGCGTGCGAATCTTGATAGTGTCGGCGGCTTCCTGAGCGAAGATGGCCGGCGTTATGAAAACCGCCGCGAGCAGAATAATGGCCAATCGAAATATGCGGTGAGTTGATGTCTTCATCGTTGCTTGCTCCTCGATTTGGAGCCCTTCCTCACGGTCGGGCTTCTGACACTAAGGATCGCTAATTGTTGCTTCGTCAGTTAAGGCTTTGCCCATCTCGTCGGGATCTTTCAGTAACTGAGCGAGAATTTGTGGAGCGACTGTCGCCTGAACGACGGTCGCTTCCTTTCGCTCGATCGTAATGATGAGCACGTGAAAATTCTTGCCGGCGTCGCAGGTGTAAACGTAGGTTTGTTCTTCCGTCTTCGGCGCGAGGGTCCCAACCAGCGCCGACCAATCGTCGCCGAGCGTGTGTTGCATCGCGCTCTTGAAACTGGCGATCTGGCCGCGTGAATCGAAAGTTTGTTCTTCAAAGAACGCGACGCGCACGCTGCCGGCTTCGGCAAATCTCTTGTATTCGCCGCCGCGAATCTTCGCCGCAGTTTTCGCTGCCGTCATGCCGGCGCGCGCCAGCAAAGGAATATTCTGGTGCTTCACGTGATAGAACTGCTCGATCAACTTCACGGCCTCGTTGAAGCCGTCGCGATCGGCGTGCGCGCCGATTGAGGTCGTCGATAGCGCGACTGCGATTGCGATCGATATTGTGAGCAGCCTGGTCATTTTGTTTACGAGTGCACCCTCCCTGACGGTCGGGTTTCCGATATCACTTATCGCCTTTCGGTTTTGCGGGCGGCAGATTCAGATATGGAACACCGAACGAGCCTTCGAGCTGGGTCAGCTTTTCCAGATTGATTGGGCCGACGATGTTGACGACGGTGAACTCTTTTGGCTCAGCGCTGACGACCGCGAGCCCCGAAATCTGATCGCCGATGTTCAGCAGATAGACCTCGACGTTGTCGCCATCTTTCTTGCTGGTGACGCCGATGATTTTGTTCCAGCCGCCGCCGCGCAGCTGCTGGGTGACTGAATCGACTTCCGCAGGCGAATACTCATTTTCGTGCTCGAAGGTAAAGCTCTTAACGTAGATGCCTTTGACGTTTTTGATCAGGTCGCGAATCTCGGCGTCGTCGATGTCTTTCCCGGAAAAAAACTTCGCCGTCGTTTGCATCAGATGCTCGTCCAGCTTCACGTCAACCGTCTCGCTGGCGCGATTGGCGAGCACGTCAAGCTGATCGAGTTGTAGCTTGGCGCTCTGGGCCGTCGTTGCCACCGCGGCGGTGACGACGAACAACAACACTGGCGCGATGTTTGAAATGGTTCGGAAGAGTGTCTTCATAATGAATTCATCCAATCTTATGTTGATTACGAATGGTGTTTGGCTGAGGCAGAGTTTGCGCCTTGCGTTGCGCGAAATTGAGCTTCGCGCTGACCAGCCGCAACGCGATTAAGACCTGTTCCTTCTGTGCGAGTTCTTCTTTAGTCAACTTCACCGGCACAAACTGCGGTCGCTCAACTGCGGCAGGGCGTTGATGGCGCAATACACGCGGCGCGGTGACCTGTGGGGTCAGCGGCGCTGACGCGACGGCATCCTGCTGCGGCGTCACTGATCGCGGTTGACTTGGCAATTGCGTACCGCGATTTGCCTGGTCCATTGGCGCCGGTCGTGAGTTC
>CBFHBI010000818.1:0-1816 GCA_965653755.1 uncultured Blastocatellia bacterium | reverse complement strand
TGACTAACCGGAGCTATCCGCAGATTACGCAGATCGCACAGATTGAGAGAACAGGCGATGAGCGTCTGCTGCGCTTATCTCAATTCCAATCAGCGTAATCTGCAGATAATTCTTAAGTGTTTATCGGCAGCCTGAATGCTCACAGCCGCAGCCGATCTCCATGACTTTCGAGCGTTCGGCGTTCTCACAGTATTCGCTGCAGTACTTGCTGTTCTGTTCTGCGGGACAATCACACGGTCCGTGTGCGCATTTGTTGGAATTCGTTTCAGCCATCTTGGCCACCTCCTCATCGAAGCGGAGCGAGTGGATTCAGTTGGAGGGGGTTTCGAAATTATGCTAGGCGCGGTCACGGACGGGGTCAAGTTGAGAATCGGTTAACGATTAAATCTCTCACTTCAGCAATCCAGACAACCAATGCATGGTGTTGAGTGCGATCTGTTTGAAGCGCGAGCTTTTCATACCGTCTAAATGACGGTTTTACTCAACGCAGTGTTAGGCACTAAACACGCAGTGTCTTCAAGCGCTCTGCCGCTCGCAGGAGCGTTTCGTCCTTCTTGCAGAAACAGAAGCGGACTTGCTGCGAGCCCTTCGCGGGGTCGCTGTAGAAGCTCGAGCCGGGCACGCAGGCCACGCCGACTTCTCGAATCAGGTGACGCGTGAATTCAACATCGTCTTTGAAACCAAAGGCGCTGATGTCCGTCATCACGTAGTAAGCGCCGTCAGGTTGAAATGTTCCGAAACCGGCTTTCTCAAGCTCGGGCAAAATCAAATCGCGCCGCGCCTCATAATCTTTCTGCAGTTGATCGTAATACGACGGCGGCAGCGAGAGCGCGTAAGCGCCGGCCTTTTGCAACGGGGCGGCGGCGCCCACCGTCAGGAAGTCGTGGACTTTGCGAATTGCGCTCGTGATTTCAGGCGAAGCGATGCAGTAACCGACGCGCCAGCCTGTCACCGAATAAGTTTTCGACATCGAATTCACGATGACCGTGCGATCCCGCATGCCTTCGATCTGGGCCATCGAGATGTGCGCGATCTCTGCGCCCTCACGCGGATAAAGAATGTGCTCGTAGATTTCATCAGTGAAGCAAAGCGTGTCGAATTCCTGGCACAGTCCGGTGATGAATTCCATTTCGTCGCGCGTGAAAACTTTTCCCGTCGGGTTGTTCGGGTTGCAGATGATAATCGCCTTGGTTTTCGAATTGAACGCCGCCCGCAGTTCGTCGCGGTCGAAACTCCAATCGGGCGCGCGCAGAGGCACGTAACGCGGCGTGGCGTCCGAGAGGATCGCGTCGGGCGCGTAGTTTTCGTAAAACGGCTCGAAGACGATCACTTCATCGCCTGGATCGACGGTCGCCATCATTGCCGAGATCATTCCTTCCGTCGATCCACAAGTGACGGTGATTTCCGCTTCCGGATCGATCTCAAATCCCAGGTACCACTTCGTCTTGTGCGCAATCGCGTCTCGAAAATCCTTCGCGCCCCAGGTGATTGCATACTGATTCACGTCGTCGGCAATCGCCTGCATCGCGACGCGCTTGATATCGTCCGGCGCCGCAAAGTCAGGAAAGCCCTGCGACAGATTGACCGCGCCGTACTTCATCGCTTCGCGAGTCATTTCGCGGATCACCGATTCGGTGAACTGAGACGCCTTGCGAGAGACGCGACGTGAAATTGAAGATGCGGGTGAACTCATAATGGAAATAGTAATTTAGAATCGAAAGGCAGTCCACGTGGCTAGAACTTAGAAATCCAGAAAATGATCACAGCAAATCCCAATAATATGGCAGCGGCAGTGATAAAGTGTTCCGCAACCCGT
>CBFHBI010000817.1:0-1826 GCA_965653755.1 uncultured Blastocatellia bacterium | reverse complement strand
GATGGACCGGCTAAGCGGCATCTACGTTCTCTTCATCACCTTCGTCGGTTTTCTTATCCACGTCTTCGCCACTGGTTACATGAAAGGCGACGGCGGTTACTACCGGTTCTTCGCGTACCTGAATTTATTCATGTTCGCGATGCTGACGCTCGTGCTCGGCGACAACTTTCTTTTAATGTTCGTCGGCTGGGAAGGCGTGGGGCTGTGCTCTTATCTTTTGATTGGTTATTACCTCGATAAAGACGAGGCCGCACCCGCAGCCGAGAAAGCCTTCATCGCAAATCGTGTCGGCGACTGGGGATTTGTGATGGGGATCCTGCTCTTGTTCTGGATGACCAGCGGCGCCGGCGCGCCTTCGATCAGCTTCTTCGACAAACCGGGATTGACGAGCGCGCTCGCGACTGTGGCGCACATGCCTGTTGATGGATTCGCGTGGCACGCGATCTTCGCCGGCGGCATCACGTCGATCGCAATTCTGCTATTCATCGGCGCGACGGGTAAGAGCGCGCAGATTCCTTTGTACGTATGGTTGCCGGATGCGATGGCTGGTCCAACGCCAGTGTCGGCTTTGATTCACGCGGCGACGATGGTCACCGCCGGCGTTTACATGCTGGCGCGGTGCTCGGCGATCTTCACGCACGCGCCCACAGCGATGTTCATCGTCGCGATCATCGGCGCGGCCACGGCGCTGTTTGCCGCCACGATCGGTCTCGCGCAAAACGACATCAAGAAAGTTCTGGCGTACTCGACCATCTCGCAACTTGGCTACATGTTCCTGGCCTGCGGGGTTGGCGCATTCATCGCGGCGATCTTTCACGTAATGAATCACGCGTTCTTCAAAGCGCAATTGTTCCTCGGCTCTGGCTCGGTCATTCACGGCATGCATCACGAACAGGACATGCGGCGCATGGGCGGCTTGCGCAAATACATGCCGATCACCTGGCTGACGATGTGTTGCGGCTGGTTGGCGATTTGCGGCGTGCCCATCTGGGCTGGGTTCTTTTCGAAAGACGAAATTCTCTGGAAGGTTTGGGTCGCCGGGCCATTCAGTATTCCGGCCGGAGCAGCAAAAGCTTTGTGGTTTGTGGGCGCAGTTACGGCGCTGCTCACGGCCGTTTACATGACGCGTCTGATGGTGATGACTTTCTGGGGCAGCGAGCGATTCGCTTCCGATCACGATACGCACGCTGAAAGCCACGCAGACGATCATCACGCAGTCACGCCGCATGAATCGCCGTGGTCCATGACTATTCCGCTGATTGTGCTGGCGATTCTTTCTACTGTTGGCGGCCTGGTCGGTGTCCCGTACGCGATTAGCTCGCTCGCCGGCGGTCATCCCGAAAATTATTTCGAGGAGACTTTAGCGCCCGCGATCAGTTCGGTGCCGGCCAATGCGGCGACTGAGAACAATGCGACAAAACTTCACCTCTTATCGCCGCCGCCCGAAGAGGTTGACGGCAAGCCGGCCATTGCGCCAGTCGGGGAAGCGCCCGGCTCAGCGACGGCGCACGAAACGCACGGCCCAGAGTAAATAAACGAAGAGCGTCTGTTGGCGCTGGTGTCGGTGCTGATCGCCTTGAGCGGCATCGGCATAGGCTGGGTGATGTTCCAGAGCAAACCTCTGCGCGCGATGCCGCGCTTGCTGGAAAACAAGTATTACGTCGATGAGATTTACGATGCGACGATCATTCAACCGATTGAAGTCACTTCGCGCGAAGGCTTTTGGAAGATCATCGACGTCGGTGTGATTGATGGAATTCTGGTGCACGGCCCCGGCGAGATTGTGAAGCGTCCCTGGGGCGAAGATTCTTTCTACGTCGAAGATC
>CBFHBI010000816.1:0-1828 GCA_965653755.1 uncultured Blastocatellia bacterium | reverse complement strand
CCCGCGTGACAACGATCTAATTATTGGCACGCACGGCCGGGGAATTTACATCCTCGACGACATCAGCGCGCTGCAGCAACTCGGCAAAATCCAGAACAACGACGTGGCACTCTTCGACGTTCGACCGGGCGTGCTCTGGTTCAGTGATGTCCGATTGGACCGCTACACCGGCGGCTCGAAATGGTTCCGCGCTCCGAACCCGCAACCCGGAACGGCCATCAGCTACTACCTTAAGTCCGTTCCCGATGGCGATGTGAAACTCACGATCAGTGATTACAGCGGAAAGGTTGTGCGGACGCTCGTCGGCACCAAGGAGACAGGCATTAATCGCATTCAGTGGAATCTCCGCGGCGAACCCATCCGTCCACCGGCAGGCTTCGGCGGCTTTGGCGGCGGCGGTGGTGGTGGCGGCTTTGGCGGCGGCGCGTTCCTCGGAACACCGCTCGACGCCGGGACCTACCACGTTACATTGACAGTCAACGGAAAGGATTACGTCACTAAAGCTGTCATCGAAAACGATCCGGGCATCATGCCATAAAACAGATTCCCGTTTCTGAAAGCCGAGAGCCGCCGATCGATAAAATTCGGCGGCTCTCGTTTTATCATTCGCCAGCGTCTTTATTTCCGCATCTCCTTAGACCGTGAGAGACAAAGTGGTTCCTCACGCAAACCCATTGACACGATCCCAACCCAGAAGTATCGTGGCGAGTCTCAGCAGCCTCGCGCGTTAACCGTTTTGAACTTCATCTCGCCAAAGGAACAGATGATGTTCTCTTCATACAATGGCGATCTCGTCGCGGTTGCCGCAAACAGGAGATTCAAATGACGCACACGGTAAAGCCGGGAGAGAGTCTCTCGCAAATTGCTGCTGCTAACGGCATCAGTCTTGGAGAATTACTCGACGCGAATCCATCGTTCAAAGCAAATCCAAACAAAGTTCAGGTCGGCACGGTTTTGAATATTCCAGGGCAGGACGATCAGACAGTTGACACGCCATCAGCGCCGACCGCGCCGGCAGCCACGGGTTCAAGCCAGGAGTTGGGAGAGTTATCGGCCAAGTTCGAGGTTGGCAATCGTGGTCCAGGAACGGTTTCCGGAGGCCAGGGTGATCCGGGAGGCGCGTCGTATGGATCCTATCAGATGACCAGTAAACCCGCGCCCGGAACCGTCGGCCGTTTCGTCACCCAACCTGATTTCCCGTTCAAAGCCAATTTCAACGGACTAACTCCGGGCAGTCCGCAATTCACAGCGGCGTGGAAAAAGCTTGCCGCCAACGACGCTGAGGGATTTCATGAGATTCAACACGAGTTCATCAAGCGCACTCACTACGATCCGCTGGTCGATTTGATTCAAAGCCAGGACAGCCTGGATATTTCTTCGCGATCGTTTGCGCTGCAGAATGTGATTTGGTCAACCGCGGTGCAACACGGGAAAAATACTTCCATTCCGCACGTCGCGCTGCAACGAGTCACCGCGAGTCAGCAGGACAACGACTTTGACAAGCAGTTCATCATCGCGATTTATGCCGAGCGCGGGCGCACGAAAAACGGCGTGCTGGTGCATTTCACCAAGAGTTCGGCGGCCGTGCAGCAGGGCGTCGCGAACCGTTTCAAAGCCGAGGTCAAGGACGCATTGAAGATGCTGGCGGATGAAACGCAAGCCAACTCCGCTAACGCTTAGTGTGTGTGTGGTCAATCGACGACGCGGGCAATCACACATTTGAGATAGTGAGTTTCCGGCACACCCAGGAGCACGGGATGATCGGATGACTGTCCGCGCACCTCGACAATTTGCAGACGGCGGCGCGCGTCTATCGCTGCCGCCGCAA
>CBFHBI010000815.1:0-1843 GCA_965653755.1 uncultured Blastocatellia bacterium | reverse complement strand
TTCTCGTGAGCCGGCTGATTGGACGCGACCAAATCTGCGTCGTGCGACCGACGTCGCAGAGCAAGAAAGGCCACGCCGGCCACGATTACCACGATGGCGGCCACGGCAGCGTAGCGTAACGCCGGCGTTCCGAAAAGCGTGATCAAGAAGCTTCTGCTAACGGGTTTTTCAGCGACGGCTTCGGCGACACGGGTCATGGCTCCGGACGCGATCGCGAGATCGGCGACCTGCTTGCGGCATTGATCGCATTCGGCGAGATGTGAAACGTAGCGCGCGCGCGCCGGCGCCGGCAAGGCGCCTTCGGCAAACGCACTCATCTCGTCCGCGTCGAGGTGATCGCCACCAATCGGCAGGGCGGCTCCTTTGGTAAACCGCCGAATCAGGAAATCAATTTGCTGGTCGTTCGTGGTCACTGGTTATTTAAATAAATCGGATTACTGCCGTTTATTGAACGTTCGTAATCGATAATTCTTGCGACTCTCTTCAGGTCATCGAACTCTGCAAGCTGGAATCAGATTTCGTGATCAACATTGGCTCGACGTCGGTCTGCAGGTGAGACGCCACCTCTGATAACGACCGGGCGGCTTCCGCTTTGGTCCAACCATGCTCTTTCATCAAGATCGATTCGACTTTTTGCCGCACCTCGGTGTGAATACGCGTGAGCCGCCGGCTCGCAGTTGCTTCATGAACACCCAGGACCGCCCCGGCTTCGCGCAGACGCAAGCCGTCAAAATAGTACAACTTCATCAGCAAACGATCTTCGTCGGCCATCTCGGCCAGCGCGCGACCCAGAGCCTTTTCCACATCAGCAGAAGCCAGGCTGCTCGAAAGCAAATCTTCGGGCGTGCTGGCCGCGTGAAAAGCATGCTCGCCGTTCCGTTCGCCGTCGTCGAGCGCCATGCGATCGAGATCGGAATCTTCTTCGGCCTGGACCAGTTTGGTTTGTCGCCGGTGCTGATCGATGGCCAACTGTCCGACAACGGCGCGCAACCACCCGCCCAACGACCCGACGCCTGAATAATAAGTCAACTTGCCGCCCGGTTTGCCGTCTTCGCGCGATTTTAGTCCATGAAGCTCAGCCCAAATCGACTGCGCAAGATCGTCGGCCATCGCTTCACTCGAACTGGCGGCGCGCGCCGCGGATCTGACCGTCGCGCCAAAGCCTTCGAACAATTCGCTCCAGGCCGATTCATCGCCGCGTTCGCAGGCGATTACCAGGCAAAGGTCGTCCGCGTGCAAGCCATCGAGAAACAGATTGATGGCGTCAGCATTGGCGGACGCGTCGTGCTTGAAGACGTATTTGTCCGCCGAGGTGCGCAGCCTTGCCGCCAAAAATTCAGGGCCAACCGCGCGCGAATTCGTGGCCCGCGCCAACGCGCGCCGGGCGCCGGCTAGCATCACCTCATCAATCTGTTTCGGGGTCAGGCTCAAAGAAAATTAGCTCGAAACCATTATCGTATGCTATCACGCTTCACCGGCGGAATCGCTCGGTTTTTGCCGTCTCACCTCAGTAAGATGAACGATTGTCCCATGCGGCTGCATCGGATGTGAAAGTTGTCAGAACTGGAAGCGGTAGCGACGGGATCAAGTGATTCCTGAACGACTCGCAAGGATTCGGGACGCAGAGGAGTCACTTGATCCGGTCGCTACCGCTCCCGGTTCTGACACTTGCCTCGGTTGTCTAACTGAAGCTTGATCCGAATCGACAATCAGAGATCGAGAATCTAAAATCGCTTAAGTGCTCCGCGTCACAGAAATCTTCCATTCAATTCAGGGAGAATCGACCCACGCCGGGCGGCCCTGCCCCTTCATTCGTCTGACTGGATGTCCGATGCGCTGCTCC
>CBFHBI010000814.1:0-1860 GCA_965653755.1 uncultured Blastocatellia bacterium | reverse complement strand
CTGGTGGATCGAATTCAGTCTGCAGGGTGAATACGTTCATGAATCAGTGCCCGGTGCTCGAACTCAGGCTCAAGCGGAACGAGCCCAGAACCAGATCAGAGAAGCGATATATGAACGGCGTTACAACCCGGGCAAGAAACTCTTCTCTGAGTTTGTCGATGAAACGTTCATACCATGGTCGAAGGCCAACAAGCGCAGTCACCGCGAGGACGAACAGCGGTCGGTTACGCTCAAGGCTTTCTTTGGTGAGAAAACTCTGCGGGATATCAAGCCCATGCTGATCGAGAAGTTCAAGCGCGAAAGGTTGGCGACGCCGACTAAGCACGACAAGGAGGACCGGCGCAGGCCGAGGACTCCGGCGAGCGTCAATCGCGATCTCGCTTGTCTTTCGAAGATTCTGTCAATGGCTTTTGATAATGAATTGATCGACTCGAACCCGATGCGGCGAGTTCGCTTGCTGAAAGAGAGTCCGAGTCGCGAACGGTTCATTACCGCAGAAGAGGAGAAGAGATTGTTTGCGCAACTCACCGGCAGGCGAGATCACATCCGCTCCGTAGTCACCATCGCTCTCAACACGGGGATGCGGCGCGGTGAGATTCTCGGACTTCAGTGGGAACACGTGAACTTCGAAGCTCGGACGATTTTCATCGCACGAAGCAAGACCGGAAGAACTCGAACTATCCCGATGAATGACGTTGTCTTTAAGGAATTGATGATGCTCAAACAGGATGCTGAACAAAAAGAGTTTGTGTTCAGCAATTCCCGTACGGGCGTTAGCTTCGATTCGATTAAGACGGGTTGGCGAAGCGCTTGTGATGACGCGGGCCTCGTGAATCTCAGGTTTCACGATACACGTCACACCTTCGCGACGCGTCTGCGAGCCAATGGCGTTCACGAATGGGACATTCGTGATCTACTCGGTCACACGTCGGTGCGAATGACGAGTGTTTACACTCATCAGACGCCGGCGAATCTATGTCACGCGGTTAATACTCTGACCAACACCAAGCTTGGTAAGGTCGTGAGGTTTCCAAGGAAGAAGCGCGTTAGCAGCACCAAGCAAATCGCGCCATCTTCGCGCCATCTTGGAGCTCAAGCGGTGACGCTCAGAAACCAAGAAGACGTAAGTGTAAGTATTCTCGCCAGTTGATTGGTGCCCCCGCAGGGATTCGAACCCCGAACCAACAGATTATGAGTCTGCTGCTCTAACCGTTGAGCTACAGGGGCACAGACGAATGGCCAGCGACAGATCGCTCATTGTACCGGCGCTGGTATCAAACGCGAAATGTGGGCTGCGTTCTGGCCGACGGAATTTTCTGAGACGAAAAATCGCGCCTTGACAGGTTTGAATTCCAGCTAATAGAGTGAGCGTTCAGCATCTATTAGAGTGAACTAGCGCGTGAGAGCCCCCACGTCAACGCGCAAACTGCGTGTGAAGAACCTGGAGGCTAGTATGAAGAGTGCTATCAGAGTGAATAGAGTTTTGCTTTTCGCAATTATTGTCGCGTTGTTGCCCTGTGTGGTAACGAGCAAGCGATTCGTGACTTCAGTTCGGGCGCAACAACCCGGCGGTGTGTCGCCTGATGTGGTTCCCGTGATTCCGCCGGGGTCGGCTTATCGCGTAAAGACTCTGCTCTCTGATGTTCCAGGTCTGGCGCCCATACTAGATCCGCTGATGGTAAATCCATGGGGCATGGCGAAGACCAACAGCAGTCCTTTCTGGCTAGCCAACGATGGCACTGGTACCGCGCAGTTGGTGCGTGGCGACGTGAGTGGCGCGCCGGTCGTACTAAACACATCTCTGCAGACCGTGAATGTTCCCGGCGCGCTGCCGACAGGAGCTGTGAACAACGGGACGAC
>CBFHBI010000813.1:0-1862 GCA_965653755.1 uncultured Blastocatellia bacterium | reverse complement strand
TGGTTTTGATGGTCGGCATCGTGATCGATGACGCCATCGTGGTGCTGGAGAACATTTTCCGCTTCGTCGAAGAAAAACGGATCACGCCGATGCGGGCCGCGAAAGAAGCCACCGCTGACATCGGTCTCGCGGTGATGGCCACAACGTTTTCGCTGGTGGTGATCTTTTTGCCGGTCTCGTTCATGTCGTCGATCTCAGGGCGCTTTTTATTCCAGTTCGGAATTACGGCAGCCGTCGCGGTGATGGTTTCGCTGCTGGTTTCCTTCACCCTGACGCCGATGATGAGCGCGCGTCTGCTGCGCACAAAAGACGCCACCGCGGGCCATGCTCCAATCGGACATCATTACGATACTTTGTCTGCGGCAACTTCGCGTCGCGGCTTCTACTCGATCATCGATCGTTTTTACACCTGGCTGTTGCGATTGGCGATGCGGCACCGATGGGTGGTTGCAGCGATTGCCATCATCGTCGCGATCTCGAGTATTACTCTCTATCGGGTCGTCAAGCAGGAATACATTCCGAGCGATGTTGATGAAGCCGAGTTCGACGTAAACGTGAACGCACCGGAAGGCACGAACATCCTGTCGCTCGATGAGACCATGAAGTCGATTGAGCAGGATTTGCTTTCGACACCGGGCGTGCGCTTGATTCTCTCGTCGGCGGGCGGATCTTTTCTCGGCGCCGTGAACCAGGGCAGCGTTTACGTGCGCATCGCGCCCCACGAAGAGCGCGTCTTTTCGTTGACCAAACTTTGGAATGCGATCAAAGCCGGTCACCCGCTCAACGCCTGGCGCGGAAACTACACCCAGCGCGATGTGATGCAGGAGGTGCGCGCGCGTCTGCAAAAGTACACCCCGATGCGTTGCAACGTGCGCAACGCACCGTCATTCAACATCGGCGGCGGCAACTATGACATTGACTTTGTCTTTCGCGGCCCCGACTTGCAGATGCTCGCGAAGTACGCCGATACGCTGCGCGAGAAGACCGTAACTCAGGAAATTCCCGGCGTGGTTGACGCAGACACGACGCTGAAACTCGATAAGCCCGAATTGCGCGTGCACATCAATCGCGAACGCGCCGCCGATCTGGGCGTCGACACTTCAAATATTTCCACCGCGCTGCGTTTGATGGTTGGCGGTGACGATCAGGTTTCGCGCTTCTACGATCCTTCAGTCAATGAAGACTACGATGTCGAGCTTCGTCTATCCGAGCGTGACCGCAAGGACGCGGCGACTATCTCTCGGCTTTACGTACCGTCATCACGCACCGGCCTGGTGCGAGTGGATAATTTGGTAGACATCAAGGAAGAGATGAGTCCGTCGCGCATCGATCGTCTCGACCGGCAGAGGCAAGCCTCGATGCGCGCCGGAGTCGCGCCGGGATTCGCCCTGGCCGATCGATTAGACGCGTTGCGAAAAGCGGCGGCGGCGATGAACCTGCCGGCACCTTATTCGACGATCGTCGCGGGCCGCGGCCGGGAACTCGAAAGGACATTCGTCGAATTCATTTGGGCGTTTCTGCTTTCAATCATTTTTATGTACATGATCCTCGCGTCGCTGTTCGAAAGCACGATTCATCCGCTCACAATCCTTTTGAGCTTACCCTTGTCGGTTCCATTTGCGCTGCTTTCGCTTTGGCTGTTGGGCGACACGCTTAATTTGTATTCCGCGCTGGGTATTCTGGTCCTGTTTGGCGTGGTCAAGAAGAATGCGATTCTGCAAATCGATCACATGAACAGTCTGCGCGCCATCGGGATGGAACGCGACGCCGCGATCATTCAGGGAAATCGCGATCGGCTGCGCCCGATTTTGATGACCACTCTGGCGCTGGTTGCCGGCATGGCGCCGCACGCGCTGGGAACT
>CBFHBI010000812.1:0-1867 GCA_965653755.1 uncultured Blastocatellia bacterium | reverse complement strand
TAGCCGTCGATAACAACCGGATCGGTGACCGTTGGCAACGCGGTCAACGGGGAAATTGTCTTCACGCCGCCACCGGGAATATTGAAACTGATTTGATCCGTGCCCCCGTTTGCATTGGCGTCGATTATCGCCTGACGCAACGAACCCGCGCCGGTGTCTTTGGTGTTTGGGACGGTGAAGGTGTTGGCGCGCGCGCTCAGAGAGGCAAAGAGTGAAATTGCCACGAAGCCCGTGAGCAACGAGACGCGCCTCGCTGCGGTTAGCGCCGCGTTCCTGGTAACGGACTGGTGTCCAATATGCTTTTTAGAATTCGGATTGAATTTAGTTTCGTTCATTACCTTCTCCTTGAATCAATCTTTGTTTTCGTTTGAGCCGGCCGAAAGCAAATGGCCGCAGATAAGAGAATTCATCTGATCCGACTCGGCGTTAGCCTGGAGGTCGTGAAGCTGATGAGGGTCAGCCGCCGGCGTTTCCGCCGACGCCAGCGAAACCTCAGTGCCGCATTGCGGACAGCGAAGGTTTACTCCGTCGACCCTAACCGTTCGTCGCGTACGGATGCTGATGCGGGTCCGCTTTTTCATTTTTCGTGTGTTCCCTTTCGCGCTTTTCTTTTGCTATCATCCGCGCCGGAATTGCGCGCCTGGCTGACTCGTGGTCTTCCCAATTAGCGGGCGCATCTTCAACGGTGGCGGCCCGAAATGTCTTTAGAATTGGCCCGAAATCTTCCGAAAAGACCCGAAATCAGCTTTGCTTGAGCAATCCCCGCAGCTTTACGAGTTCGACGAGTTTCGACTGGATGTGGCGAAACGGCAGTTGTTGTGTGAAGGCGAGGTTGTGCCTATCTATTCAAAGGCGTTCGATCTGCTGCTGCTGCTGGTTGAGAATCGCGGACGCGACTTGGCGAAGGACGAAATTTTGAAGAGTGTCTGGCCCGGTCAGGTCCTCGAAGAGTCGAATCTGACAGTCAACATGTCTGCGGTGCGACGTGCGCTCGGCGAGAAAGCCGCGCAACCGCGCTACGTGATCACAATTCCCGGGGTGGGCTATCGTTTCGTAGGGAACGTGCGCAAGATCGAACAGCGTCCGCGCAGCGTCGTGATTGTAACGGAGACGATTGCGCACGTCACCGTCGAAGAAGACATCGAGGATGAGGCGAACGGCCACCACGAGTTAGCTGAAGCACCAGTGCCGCGACAACTCATCGCGGCGCCGTCGCGATCGTTTTTCCAGCGGCCGTTGGTCGTCGGTGCAACTGCTATCACTCTGGTCGCAATCCTCGGGGCAGCGATTTACTCAGTCTATGCGCTTCGATCCGCGCGAGCCTCGCAGCATTTCAATCAGGTCAAGTTACGGCAGCTAACCAACGACGGCGTCGTCGCGTACGCCGCACTTTCACCTGACGGAAAATTCTTCGCTTACACGCAGATTGAAAGAAGCCTGATGAGCCTGCATCTGGGGTCGCTCGACGGCGCGAACCCGATCGAATTGCGCGAGGCAAGCCCAGTCACTTATCGCGGTATTCAATTCGCGCCCGACGGACGGAGCATCTATTACGTCATCGAGTCGAATGAAGGCCACGAGGTTTTGTATCGCTTGCCGACGCTTGGCGGCGTTCCGGTCAAGTTACGTGAGGATGTGTCGTGGCAGTTCACGATCGCACCGGACAATAAGCGCGTCGCGTTTATGCGCTATATCGATGGCGGACAGAACAGCAGCATCATTGTGTCGAACGTTGACGGGACGGAAGAACGGGCGGTGATTACAGTTCCGCGCAAGCGCAACATGACCACTTACTGTTTGTCGTGGGCGCCGGATGGAAAGATGCTGGCGCTGGGCGCTTCGCGCGAAGGCGAACCGACGGTGGCTT
>CBFHBI010000811.1:0-1867 GCA_965653755.1 uncultured Blastocatellia bacterium | reverse complement strand
ATTCAACAATGTCGACCGCACTGGAGAGCCGGGAATCGGGACGGCGAAAAGAAGCGAAATTAGGCGCGAGGTACGAGGCTCTGCTGACAGCAGAGCGAGCCTGACAAAGTATATCAAAGCCAAACCGTGTTTGTCACCAATTTGTGCCGGTCGCTAAATCCCAGCAAATTTAGGGCTTTTTCGGTTTCTGCGGTGTTTCTGGGGTGGACGTTTTGGCGAAATACCCGGGCCGATAGTTCAGTTTGAGGTTGTCGCGGCGCAGATCAGGGTTGACGATTTCGATGCTCACATGGCGGTAGGAGCCGTCGCGATTCTTGTTTGAAGATGAGTAAGCGACGAGATAGCGCTCGCGCAAGTCTCTCTGAATTTGGGCAAACGCGTCGCTCAAATCTCGCTCATTGCGCGGAAAGAAAGCACGTCCACCGGTGCCGTCGGTAATCTTCCTGAGCGCGCCTTCGTTGATGCCGTAAGAGTAACGATCACCTATGCCAATCGCGTAGATCAAGGCGTCTGCGTTGAGCGCGCGGTTGATGGCCTCCTGCATACGCACCTGGCTGATAGTATCTTCTCCATCGGTCAACAGAATGATCGCGCGGCGCGTATGCTCGGCAGTGCTTTCCAGCAATTCATTCGAGGTGGCCCAAATTGCATCCCAGATGGCGGTTGAGCCGGCCAGCGTTTGCTGCGATCCCGAGATGGGTGGCGTGCCACTGACGACGACGCCGCCGCCGATGTAGCCCGCCGGCGGAACAAACTGGACGTTGTCAATCGCTCGGCGCAGTCGGCCGATATTCCCGGTCAGTCCCTGTTCCAGGGTCACTTCTCCGGTGAACGTTACGACGGCGGCTTCGTCTTTATCAGGACGCAGCACAGATTCAAGAAACTCGCGCGCCGCTCCTTTCTCTTCCGGCAGCGTGCGCTCTTCCGAACCGCTGCAATCGATCAGAATCGCCAGCGACAAAGGCAGATCGCTGTTCGGTTGAAAGGTAAATATCTGCTGCGGCACGCCGTCTTCGAGGATGCGCACATCTTCTTTTTTGAGCGTGCTGACGAACCGTTTCTGTTTGTCGGCCGCGGTAAAGAAAACATTTGTAAGATTCGTTTCGACGCGTACGACGTCATCCGAATTTAGAGTCACTTCATCTTCCGGCTTCGGCGGCGTGGGACTTGGTTGGGCCACCGGTTCGACCGTTCGGGTGCGACTAACCGCGGAGCCGTTTTGCGCCCGCGAACCTTGGGAAAAGCTCAGCGCGAAGACCGCGGCGATAAAAACTAGCGCCGCGCACGCTCCCATTCTGCTGCTAATCGTCTTCTTCACTTCTCACTCACACTGTCAGCGATGGCCTTGTAACCTCGCTTCGTCCTCAGTTTGTACTTGTAGCTTGGGTTGGTGAGTTTCACTTCGACTTTTCGATCGCTGCCGTCATAACGATCGTTCGTAGGGCGGTAAGTGATCAGGTATTGCGTGCGCAATTCGTTGGCGATCTTTTGGAATGATCTTTCCAACGCCAGCATGTCGCCGGTGAAAAAAGCCATGCCTCCGGTTTCGTCGCACAGCCGCTCGAGACCTTTATCGCCATGATCCTTAATCGTGCCTGCTTCCACTCCGGGAACGACACTCGACAATCCGCCCTTGGTCGAAATGGCAAAGATAGTAGTTTCGGTTCGTTGCGCGATGTCGATCGCGTCATTGATATCGGCGCGGCTGTACGTGTCGTCGCCGTCGGTAATCACGACCAGGGCGCGCCGCCCTTGGGCCGAGCGCATCTTCTCATCGCAGAATTGCCAAATCGCGTCGTATAACGCCGTCTTAGTTCCGGTCTTGTTGACCGCCGCCACCGCGCGTTCCAGCAGCTCGAGACGATCG
>CBFHBI010000810.1:0-1873 GCA_965653755.1 uncultured Blastocatellia bacterium | reverse complement strand
GATCGGGCCGGCGTCAAGCCGCTGTATTTTTATCATCAGCACGGCCGATTCATTTTTGCTTCCGAAATCAAAGCGATCCTGCAGCACCCGGCAGTCACCGCGGAACTCAACGAAGAGGCGCTTTATCATTACCTGACTTTCGTCACGACGCCCGCGCCGCAGACGCTTTTCAAAAACATCAAGAAACTCCCGGCCGGCCATCTGCTCACGATCGACCGGCGCGGTGAAGTTCAGATCAAGCAGTACTGGGATGCGCTACCCTCAAAGACGGACGCAAATAAAATCAGCGAGTCAGAGCACGAAGCGAACATTCTGAAGCTGCTGCGCGAATCGATTGCCAAGCGCATGATGTCGGACGTGCCTTTCGGCGTCTTTCTTTCCGGCGGCGTCGATTCGTCGGCGAACGTGGCGTTGATGTCGGAACTCATGACGCAACCAGTGCGCACATTCACGGTTGGCTTTAATGATTGCGAAGAACTGAACGAACTGGATTCAGCGCGAGCGATCTCGAAAAGATTTGGAACCGACCATCATGAAGTGGTGATTGGGCTCGCGGAGATGCAAAAGTTCCTGCCCGATCTCGTCTTTCATCAGGACGAGCCCATTGCCGATCCGGTCTGCATTCCGCTTTATTACGTTTCGAAGTTAGCGCGTGAGACGGGCACGATCGTCGTGCAAGTCGGCGAAGGTTCGGACGAACTGTTTGCCGGTTACGATTGGTTCCGCTCTTATCTTGATATCGAGGATCGTTTCTGGCGACACGCCGAACGCGTACCCCTCGTGGCGCGTCGCGCGGGCGCCGCGGTGGCCAAACCGCTCGTGGACAAGGTGCTAAAGAAACGGCTGGCAACGGAACTCGTGCGCCGGTTGGGTGCGAACGAATCGTTGTTCTGGGGCGGCGCGATTGTTTTCGACGAAACCATGAAGTCGCGCGTATTGGCTCCGCAGGCGCGCGCCGACTACAACGGGACTTCGACCTTCGAGGTGGTGCGGCGCTACCAGGAAGCGTTTGCAGAGGCGTGTCCCGGCGCCGACGCGGCGTCGCGGATGACTTATCTCGAATTGAAATTGCGTCTGCCTGAGCTGCTGCTGATGCGCGTGGACAAAATCACGATGGCGACTTCAGTTGAAGCGCGCGTGCCGTTTCTCGATCATCATTTGATCGAATATGCGATGAGCCTGCCGCGCGAACTTAAAATTAAGGGACAAACCGGCAAGCACATCCTGAAGCGCGCGCTCGAATCGATTTTGCCTCACGACGTGCTTTATAAACCGAAACGAGGATTCGGCGCGCCGGTGCACGAATGGTTTCGCGGCGCGGAAGGCAAGACGCTGGTCCAACAGATCGCCGATTCGTCTTTGCGCAAGCGTGGTTTGTTCGATTATGAATTCATTAATCGGATGGCCGATGAGCACCGGCGCGGGGTGAAAGACTGGAGCGCGAATCTCTGGTGTCTGTTGAACCTGAGCGTCTGGTACGACCGTTGGATTCGATGAGTAGCGCAAGCTGTCAGCTTGCGGAGTCGCAAACTAACAGTTTGCGTTACAACCTGCTTGGTCGCGTATGGCTGAGATCTCGGAACCCGCGTCAGTACAATCAATCGAAGAACCAATCTTCGGCGGCCTCGCTTCGCGGGTTGCCGTCACCTTCAGTACGCGGCTGGTGATCGTCTTGTGCACCCTCGCTTCAAGCATCATCGTCGCCCGGTGGCTGGGACCGGAAGGCACCGGTGCGTTGGCGGTGCTGAACGTGACCGCCGCGCTGGCGTTGCAGTTAGGGAGCGCGGGCCTGCCTTCGGCGACAACTTACTTCATCGCCAATGATCGCGCGACCGTAGCGCGGGTCTGGACCAACGGCCTGGGTTTCACGCTG
>CBFHBI010000809.1:0-1875 GCA_965653755.1 uncultured Blastocatellia bacterium | reverse complement strand
TGGACATATGCGACGAAGGGGACCAATTTTTCGGAGAAATTCATCATGCCAATGAGAATTGGAACCCCGATGCCTTCGCTCGAAGGCGCAACCGAATGGCTCTCAGGCTCGGCTGACGAGGCTTTGCACGATGCCGAAGGCCGGCCGGTGCTGATTCATTTCTGGTCAGTGAGTTGCGGCATGTGTAAAGACAACTTGCCACGAGTCGCCGAGTGGCGCGAGAAGTATCGCGATGCCGGCTTACGCGTAATCGCGATTCACCTGCCACGCTATCCGGAAGACACGAACGTCGATTCGGTCCGCGAAACGGCAGGTAAGTACGGCATCACTGAACCACGCGCCATCGATAACGAACATAAGCTGCGCGACGCCTTTCAGAACGAGCACGGGTACGTACCGGCTTATTATCTGTTTGATGAACAGCACAAGTTGAAGAGTTTTGCGGCGGGAGAATATGGCACGAAAGTAATGGAACCGGCGCTGGAGCGACTGCTGCGCGCACCTAACGCAAAGTCCGCCGCAACTTAGGCTTCAGTCCAAGGCGTATCGAACAGCGGTTTGAGGCGCATTGATCATCATCTGCGGCAAGAATTGCAGATCGTCGTCGCGATTCAAATCGGGCAGCGACAGCGATTCGGATGAACCAGGTTTCCCCAAGTAATACCCCTGCCCCTCGTCGCATCTGAGCAGACGCAGAAAGGCCAACTGCTCTTCACTCTCGATTCCTTCCGCAATTACTTTCTTCCGCAGGTTATGGGCCAAGGTGATGATTGCCATGACGAGCGCCGCGTCGTCAGGATCGCGCGTGGCGTCCTTAACGAACGAAGCGTCCAGCTTCACTGAATCGATTGGCAAACGCTTCAGATATCCCAGCGAGGAGTAGCCGGTGCCGAAATCGTCAATCGCGATCTTCACGCCCATGTCACGCAGCGCGGTCAGAGTGCGAATGCTCGACTCCGGATCCTGCATCAGCGAAGTTTCAGTCACTTCGATTTCAAGATTCCGCGCAGGCAGACCCGTGACGGCGAGGACTTCGGCCACCAGGCTGGGAAAGTCCTGCTGCTGAAGTTGCTTGGGCGAGGCGTTTACGGCCACGCGAAAGTCTTTGCGTCCCGCCGCGTGCCATTCTCGCGTTTGCGCGCAGGCCGCGCGCAGCACCGTTTCGCCGAGTTGCACGATTAAGCCGGTCTCCTCGGCCAGCGGAATAAAATCCGCGGGCAAACGCAAACCACGTTCGCCGTCGCTCCATCGCACCAAGGCCTCCGCGCCCACCACCTTTCGCGTTTGAATATCAACCTGCGGTTGGTAATAAACGACAAAGTCGCCGTCGTCTAAAGCGTTTTGCAAACGCTCGACGGCCCGGTCTTTAAGACTGCTAATGTTGGTCGAATGCTGCAGGCGCTGTTGATGGTCAATGGCGCGCGCGACGACGCTGCGGACTTGCGACAGGTCGAAGGGCTTGGTGACGTAATCGAAGGCGCCGGCGCGCATTGCTTCGATGGCAGATTCGATCATGAGTTGTCCGCTGATCATTACGACGACGGACTCAGGCGCCAGGTTGGTGAGGTAAGGCATCATCTCCAGCCCGCTCATCTGCGGCATATTGATGTCGGTCAAAATTAAATCGAAAGAGTCGGTGGCCAGGATCGACAACGCGTCCGCCGCCGAGCGACAAGTAGTGCAAACGTAGGATTTGGTTAACGTCTCGTCGAGAATACTTCGGATTTCATCGTCGTCATCGACGATTAGAATGCGTGATCTGGCCTCGTTCATGTGAACCTTTCTTCGGGTAGTAGTAAGCCGGGGCTTCGGCAACGGCAGTGCCACAGATGCATCGGCACAAATCGGCGGTGTTTGCCGTTGTGGCGCGAGGCG
>CBFHBI010000808.1:0-1880 GCA_965653755.1 uncultured Blastocatellia bacterium | reverse complement strand
GCTGAAGAATCCGGTGGGCCATTGGGGGCGACCCTCTTTACCGTCGTAACCCATCAAATAAAAGGCGAACATTTTCAACGAATTGGCGGCGCGATCACTCTTGGATATCAGTTAACACCCCACGTCACGCTCGGCGTCCGCTATCAGGGCACAAGCAAAGACTCCGACGTGTTTCTGCGCGATTACAACCAAAACCGCGTTTCTGTCGACGGCACTTACAGTTTCTAAAAAGATTAAAACGGGTAAATTGGTGACAACAATGAGAGGTTGCGTGTATGCGGGCGTCGCTGCCGCCTGCTTGATTTTGTCCAACGCAACCTGGGCCCAAGACGCCGGCAGTCCGGCGCCTGCTGCTCCCAAAGCAAGTGTGCCCGATTTGGCGTCTTCGAGTACCAGCACGGTGTTGCGAACGAACTCGATGTCCGTCTTGGACGACAAGAAGAGACTTGGCCCGAACGATTTCGTCAGTTTCCGCGTAGTCGAAGATCGAGATAACGAATCGCAGCGCTTGCGCGTGAACGATAACGGCGAATTGGAGGTTCCGTACGTCGGTCTTGTCCCGGCCCAGGGAAAGTCGTGCAAAGAACTTGCTTACACGATCAAGTCGCTACTTGAAAAAGAATATTACTATCACGCCACAGTTATTCTCGCGGTTGATCGGGTCAGTGAGAAATCCAAAGGCCGAATTTATGTTTATGGCTCGGTCAAGAATCAGGGACCGCAAGAAGTACCGCCGGATGAGAGTTACACTGTGAGCAAGGCGATTATTAAAGCCGGTGGCTTCGGGGATTTTGCCAACAAGAGAAAAGTGAAGCTAACTCGCAAAAACGGTCAGGAGTTCACCGTCGACCTCAAGCGCGTAATTGAAGAAGGACACACCGACGAGGATCTGGAACTTCGGCCCGACGATCAGATCTATGTCCCGCAGCGGTTGATCAACATGTAACATGCGCGCAACCGCTGCTTCCAAAAACATCTCTACTTCGTGGTCGGCCGCATTAATTACTCGGTTGCACCGCTATAAATCGCTTCTTTTGCGGCGCTGGTGGATTCCAGTGCTGACAATCTGCCTCGGTCTCTTTGTTGAGGCATTCCTGATCTTTCAACGCCCGCCCGAGTACATGTCGAGCGGCAAGATGATCGTCGCCGGGAGCATGAAGATTCCGCAGGGCGCGATTTACAGCGAGGAAATGCAGATTTTCTACGGCACCCAGGTTCAGTTAATGCAGAGCAACGAGGTCAAGCACAGCGCAGACTCCCTTGTTCGCTCGTCACATCCTGAATAGCAGTCGGTACCGGTCTAGATCACCGTTCTGCAAAGACCGCGCACTGCTATTTTCGAGCTCTCCGGTGTCGGCAGCTCGCCGGATTATACTCAGGCCTATTTAAACGCGGTGATGCAAAAGTATCTCGATTTCAAACGCGGGATGCGAGAAGAACGCGGCCACGAGGTCACGACTGGGATCACCGAACAGCTGATTCAGGTCGAGAAGGATCTGCGCAATAGCGAAGACGAGCTGATCGAGTTCCAAAAACAAAACAACATCGGATTCATTCAGGAGGAGGGGAACAGCGCCGCCGCCTACCTGGTCAGACTGAATCAGCAGTACGCGCAGCTCAAAACCGAATACGACTTACTGAATCTGCTCGATATCGATCAAAACCTCGATCGCGCCCAGAGCAAAATGGATTCGGCACAAAATACACAGGGGCCCGACAATCAGGGTCTGCCGTTTTCAGACGTCGGACCGGAAGCTGATTACCTGAAGGCGAAGCAACAAGTTCAGCTGCTTAAGGCCGAGCGGGACACGCTCTCCAAAGATTTGCGGCCTAACCAACCGAAAATTCTCAAGTTGAACGACGAAATCACGAAACAAGAG
>CBFHBI010000807.1:0-1880 GCA_965653755.1 uncultured Blastocatellia bacterium | reverse complement strand
ATCATTGATTGATTTTCCTTGTCGTTCAAGTTTCGCCGCGGCGGCCCGGCAGGCATCGACGATCTCTGCCCGGCCGCCGTAATTGAGCGCGACGCTGAGAGTCATGCCGCTGTTCTTCGCAGTCCTTTCAGAAGCTCGGGCGATTTCGTCCTGGACACGTGGCGACAAAGCTTCAGTTCGGCCAATCGTCTGAAAGCGAATGTTCTGTCGATGAATTTCTTCCAACTCAATGCGCAGGTACTTACGCAACATGCGCATGAGTGCATCGACTTCATAACGCGGCCGCTTCCAATTTTCAGTGGAGAAGGCGTAAAGCGTCAGCGCGCCCAAACCGAGACGCGCACCAGTGTCCACCGACGCGCGAACGGATTCGACGCCAGCGCGATGACCGGCTAGGCGTGGCTGACCGCGACGCGCCGCCCAACGGCCGTTGCCGTCCATGATGATGGCTACGTGTTTGGGCAGCCGATCCCAATCGATCGCCGCAAGCAACTTCTGATCGGGCGAGCCGGCGGTGACGACGTCATTGAAATCGGAAATCATTAGCAGAGTCTGCGGTCAGGCGCATCTTAATCGGCGGGCACTCGAAGCGCAAACGAGTCAGTTTGGAGTACCGCCTTCAGGCGGAAGGACAACGCGATATAGAATCCGAGCGGATGGGAACATGTCAGGTTTGTAGAGTTCCGCCTAAAGGCGGGACTCCGAACTTAGATCAATACTCAACACGCATCAGCGTCAGACCATGTGCCGGTGCGGTTGGCCCAACCAGCGAACGGTCGCCGCTTTTTATTGCGCGCAAGACAATCGATTCATCCATTTCGTTTCTGCCGACGCATAACAATGTCCCGACAATCGAGCGGACCATGTAGCGCAGAAAGCCGTTCGCTGAAACCGTGAACTCAAGTAGATCCCATTCACGATCGGCGTGACGACGCGACACATCCAACTGCGTCAACGTTCGCACGCGAGACTCAGCATCCGATTGCGCGGCCGAGAAAGCTGTCCAGTCGTGCTCTCCCAGGCACAGACGCGCGCATTCACGCATTCGATCGACATCGAGCCGGCGAGATTCATGCATCGCATAACGCCGCCAAAACGGCGACATCACTGGTCCATTCACCACGCGGTAACAATAGGTCTTGCTAATCGCGGAATACCTCGCATGAAAATCATCTGGCGCGGTTTCAGTGGAGATAACGCGCACATCGGCCTCTAAATTTCCGTTGATTGCACTTCGCAGCTTGTCGGGAGTTATGTCGCGCTCAAGTTGCACGTTTGCTACCTGACCTTCGGCGTGTACGCCCGCATCAGTCCGCCCCGACCCGTGCACGATCACGTCACGACCTTCCAGCAATGAAAGCACGCGCGTAAGTTCACCCTGCACGGTCCTGAGATTCGCTTGAATCTGCCAGCCATGAAAATCAGTGCCGTCGTATTGCAGGAGGAGTTTGTAATTCATGATAGTGAGCAGCAGGCAGTGAGCGGTGAGCAGTTAATGCCAGCAACGATCAGATGCGACAAACATTACTCAGGTTTTCAAACTTCAAGAATTTTGGGTTTGCTGCTCACCGCTCACTGCTTACAGCTCACTCATTTTTCGGCTGCCGGGCTTTACGACCGGCTCGCCGCACCGGCACGCCTCGCATTCGCCGGGATCAACCGCGGCGACATCGAGCGTCGCCAGCGACACACGCGGCACGCCAACATCTGCGCGGCCACCCGAGCGATCGATGATCGATCCGGCGGCAATCACCTGTGCGCCCGACTTTTCTAATGCTTCGATGGTATCGCGCGTCGAACCGCCAGTCGTAATTACATCTTCCACCACCAAAACCCGCTCGCCGGATCGCACCGCGAAGCCTCTCCTCAATGTCATCGTG
>CBFHBI010000806.1:0-1884 GCA_965653755.1 uncultured Blastocatellia bacterium | reverse complement strand
CACGCGATTGCTGGCGACGCCCTGGTAAGTAATCCCGATCAGCACGTCGCCCGGATCGCTCATCTGGTCGTCGAGTCTCAGCGTGATGGCGGTGGCCCAATCCTGCTCGGGCACTGGGCCAACGTACTCGACTACCAAATTGTAAATGCGATTCGTGCCGTCCTGTGCGGTGGCGGTTACGGCGGACGGCGGTGCATCCCGAGCGAGGCCCATCGCGAAAAGCGTGACGCGAGTGCGGCTGTCTTTCCCCCAGGTGATGTCGGAAGTTGGATTGAACGGCTCGCGCTGGAAGGTCACCGAGTCGAAGGCAATCGCGCGGGTCGAGGATTCATCGCTGATGAGCGCAAGCTTGTTTGACTGGGCGTGCCCGCGATCGAAAAGGACTGGGGCCGCCAAAAGCGCAAAGGCGCAAGCATACGGTGCAACATAAACCCGCCGGCGAAGTAAAAACTTGGCTACCATCGGTCGTGCCACAAATCCAAATTAAGCGCTGATCGCAGAAGGGGAGGAAGAAATCTATCACTTATCTTTTGGCAGCGAAATATTTTTCTTTGCTATCGAGGAAAACGATTGATAGCAATTGATGCGTGTGCTACAAGTCGATCTATTCCAATGTCGTCGCGCAGGTTCAAGTCTCGCAGCGTGACACAGGCGATCTTCCAGATCGCCGCAATCGTGATGCTCATTACAGCGGCTACGGATTTAGCGCGCGCGCAACGGCGCGGCTCGATAACCGGCACGATAACTCCGGCCAACAAGGGGATTGTTGTCGCCGCAACCAATCAGGTCACGGGCCAGGTAACGACTTCGGAAACCAATAGCGCGGGCAGCTATTCGTTGAGCCTGGGGCCTGGGGCTTATCGTCTCAGCGTCGCGCCGCCGTTCGTTGCCAGATTCGATAAGACAAAGAATTATGGCGAACATGCGCTCATGCGCGAAGACTCGCTCGAAAATGTGATTGTCAGCGAAGGAAAAGAAACGAAGATTGATTTCGCGGTCGAAAAGTTGACCGCAGCGCAGCTGGTCAACGTGCCGCCGCGCAAACCTTTAGGCGCAGCGGGGCGCACAAGTGTCGAGTCAGAGCCGCAGACACAATCCGATCGGCGCGAAGTGCGCGATCGTTGGCGCATCGGGTTTCCCGAATACGATCGCTACGGCGACAAGGGCGCGCGCGGTCGGGATATCCCGTTTCGCCGCGGGCGCTGGTACGACCCTTACAATCAAAGCTGGCTCAAAGGCGACTATCCGATCTTCGGCAACAAGGTCTTCATGATTTTCTCGGCGGTGAGTTCGACGACCACCGAGTTGAGCCGCACGCCGAAGCCTTCCGACGTCAGCAGCGCCCGGAACGGCAGCGCGGAATTCTTCGGCAAGCCCGAACAGCTCGCGGTCAATCAGATATTCCAACTCACGTTGGAGATGTTTCACGGCGACTCGACTTATCGTCCGCGCGATTGGGCGATTAAAATCTCGCCGACATTCAGCCTGCCGAATTACTTGAACGCGCGTGAGAACGGCGTCGTCAATATCGACGTGCGGCGCGGAACGACGCGTACCGATACGCAGTTTTCTCTCGAGGAAGCATTCGTGGAAAAGAAGATCGAAGACGTTAGCGCCAACTTTGATTTCGTTTCTTTGCGCGTTGGCATTCAACCGTTTGTGTCTGACTTTCGCGGCCTCATCTTTTCAGATAACAATTTGGGCGCGCGTCTGTTCGGGTCATTTGATAATAATCGCTATCAATACAACGTCGCCTACTTTGCGCAGCTCGAGAAGGACACGAACAGCGGGCTGAATCGTTTCGATCTACGACATCAGAATGTTTACGTGGCAAATCTTTTTCGCAATGACTTCATCAGGAAGGGTTACACGATTCAAGAGAGC
>CBFHBI010000805.1:0-1903 GCA_965653755.1 uncultured Blastocatellia bacterium | reverse complement strand
CGATTCGGGCGCAAGCCGTTTGACGTTCCGTTAGGCACGAAATTTTTATAGCCCCGGCATACTTCACATCACTTTTACGATGCGAGCAAAATGCGAAGGCATTTTGCTCGCATCGCCGGACGAAGAAACAACCTCGCATTCTATAAACATTTCGCCGCTACGCGGCGAAGTCCGGGTTCCGAACCAAAGCGGCGTCAAGCCGCCGCACTCCACAAATGTTATAATCGCTCGTGTTCGATCTTCTTCCTCCCAGCGAAAAGCGAAAACAATTTGAACTCTATGCGCTTGGGCTGCGCGACTTTGCCGGCGTGAAGGAAGAGCAGCCGCTCGATCCGTTTGCTCTGGCTGAGTTCGCGAAATTGCTGGTCGTAGATTTCGATCAAATCGAAGGTCTTTCGCCTGAATCTCGGCAACATCTCCTGGGTGAAGGCGCGGAGCAATGGTCGGGCGGCGCGTGTTCGCGGCCGTTGCCAAACGGATGGAAGCTGGTGATTTTGAATCCCGCGCATGGCGCGCAAAGAAATCGCGCGACGCTGATGGAAGAAGTTGCCCACGTCTTTCTCGGGCACAAGGCGAATCGATTGGCGATCATTAATGAACAGAGGTCAGAGGTCAGAGATCAGAGGTCAGATAAGAGAAAATCGAACGAACAGTCTTCATCTCATGTTCGGACCCTCGCGCGCGATTACAACCACGATGACGAAGAGGCGGCTTATGCCGTGGGCGCCGCGGCGTTGATTCCGTATGCGGCGCTGCGACGTTTTGTGAGAGTGGGCCGGCGTGCCGATCAGATCGCCAGGCATTTTCGCGTCAGCCGGCAACTCGTCGAATATCGCATCAAAGTTACGCATCTGTGGCCGGAATACAAACGTGCTTCTACGAGCCGCACAGAACACGTATAATCCTATTGCCGATGCTTCGTTACTCTTCGCTGCTCGTTGCAATTTTCTTGATTGCCGCCAGTCTCACACCGGCGGCGGGCCGCGCGTCGCCGAAGCAATTCGGCAAAGTCAAAGGACGAGTAGTCGATGTGAATAATGCGAGAATTGTTCAGGCCGAGGTGCTGATCATCGGTGAAGGCCTGAGTTGGCGGCTGATGACGAACACAGCGGGCGAATTCGAGACGGCGCTGCCAATCGGCGACTATCAAATATCGATCGAAGCCGACGGCTTTCAACGGGTCGCACCGCAGAAATTCCAGATCAAAGCGGGCAAGACGCAACGCTTCAATATTAAAATGCAAATCCAGAAGTCGGAGATGCTGGTGCCTGCCGCTGCTGGTCCAAAATCCAATCCTAATGTCTGAAGCCATTCAAAAGAGCGTCGCGGGCTTGTCAACTATCGACAAGCTGCGGATGTTGCTGGACATCACCAAGACGATCAGCACGTCGCTCGATCTCGACGAAGTCTTGAATCTGGTGATGGACACGCTCGACTCGCTGATTCCTTACGATGCGGCGGGAATCTATCTGGTGAAATGCTCGGCGCCGTTGGCGGAATTCGAAGGCCAAACGGACGAGACTTGTGTGTTTCATACTCAGGCCGTGCGCGGTTATGACATCGACGACTTGCAGGAACTGCATTTGAAGATGGGCGAAGGTTTGATCGGCCACGTCGCGGTCACGGGCAAGCCTTACGTGTCGCACGACGTGGGCCGGGACCGCCGTTACATCAATGCGAGGCCGCGCATGCGTCGTCGCCCTTCCACGAGCTTCGCTACGGGTAACTGCGCAACGACCACGACGAGCGAAGCGACGGCCCAGAGCACGCCGATCCCCTGCGGGCTCACGCCCGCCTGGTTCTTCGCGAACGGTGGAAGTAGCTCCCCCCATCTCGCGATGCTCGTTGCGATCACGAGTGCGTTCAGACGGATGTAGCTCACGAAGACCAGGTCGCGAATCAC
>CBFHBI010000804.1:0-1903 GCA_965653755.1 uncultured Blastocatellia bacterium | reverse complement strand
TTCAGTTTGATCCCTGGCGCGCGTTTGGCCGTTCACGATATGCCAACCGTTCGGCGACTTGATCGACAGAGCTACCGAATCCTGCTTGTGATTGACGATGTACATGAAGACGCAACCGCCGTTGAGGTTCGCGTGCCGCGCATCGAGCTGAGAAAAAGTGCCGGAGAGATCGTTGCCGAACACTTTGTAGCTGAACATCAAAGACATGCCCGCGCGGCGATTCGTCTGCAGATCGACGCGCCACGTTTGATCGTCAATACGCGTTACCGGCGAATCGGGCATCGTGCAATCGAGACCTGCCGGACATGCTTCGCGCGCCTTCACTTCCTGCACGTTCTTCGCAAAATCGAAGACCGCATAACGCCCCGGCGACCATTTCGGCATCTGAAAATCGAGTGAGCGCAGATTAGGATCGGACGGCAAGCCGACTTCGATCGTGACTTCGAACAGATGCGACGCCGGACGCGACATCCCCAGCCAATATTTGATGTGAAGCGGTTCTTGCGCCGCGGCCGCGATGGAAATGATTACCAGCAGGAGCGACACGTGCGCCGCCCGCGCGCAGAGCTGGGATAAATACTTCATAAAGACTTCTCGGTAAATGCTTAAGCATTTGATAACATCGACTTTCAATGAGCGCAACTGAACGGCTTTATTATCGCGATTCGCATCTGCTGGAATTTGAGGCGCGCGTCATGGACGTGAGCGAGCGAGACGACGGCGCGATCGGCGTGATGCTGGACCGCACCGCGTTCTATCCGACTGGCGGTGGACAGCCGAACGACACCGGCACGCTCGGCGAGGCCCGCGTCGTTGATTGCATCGACCTGGAAGATGAAGGGGTCTTGCACGTCATTCAAGGACCGGTTCCACAGCTCGGTGAGACCGTGCGCGCGAGGATCGATCCATGGCGGCGGTTGGATCACATGCAGCAGCACACTGGGCAGCACATCCTCTCAGCTGCTTTCATAAAATTGTTCGCAGCACCTACGCGCAGCTTTCGCGTGATGGCCCACGAATGTGAGATCGATGTCGAGTTGGACGATCCGTCCGATGAAAAGATCGAGAGAGCAGTCGATCTCGCGAATGAAACGATCTGGAAGAACCTGCCAATTACGATTCGCGAAGTTACGGCGGAAGAGGCGGTCGCGTTGCCTTTACGAAAAGAACCCGCACGCGCGGGCGAGTTGCGCTTGATTGAGATTCCCGATTTCGATCTGACGCCGTGCGGCGGCACACACGCGAACGCCACGGGTGAAGTCGGCATCATTGCGGTGCGCGGTTGGGAGCGCGCGAAGGGCTTGACGCGGAGTCAATTCATGGCGGGCGTTCGCGTGCTGAACGACTACCGAAAAGTGAATCGAACCGCGTCCGAGACGGCGGCGCTATTCAGCGCTGGGCGCGAAGACTCACCCACGCTGGTCGCGAAGCTGATCGACGATAACAAGAAGCTCGCGCGGCGCGCACGTGACCTGGACCAGGTTGCTTGTCGCATCGAAGCCGACGAACTGCTGCGGGGCAGTAGCCCGACCGTGAGGGAGGGCGCCGACCGAACAAATTCACATCTGATCGCGAAGGTTTTCGACGATCGCGATGCCGATTCGCTCAAGCACCTCGCGCACGCTCTCACCGCGCATCCCAACGTAGTCGCGTTGCTCGGCTCGCGCGACGGCGACACTGCGCGTGTGGTTTTCGCGCGCTCGGCAGACGCATCGGGCGACATGAACTTAATCATGCGGAAAGCGTGCGAGATGATCGACGGCCGCGGCGGTGGCAAACCGGACCTGGCCCAGGGCGGCGGGAAGAACGTTGCTGCGCTCGAGGACGCGATTGCGTTAGCGGCGCGATCAGTTTGAAGAAATTTGGAGTGCGGGGGGGGGGGGCGGGGGTTGGCGGGGGTGCG
>CBFHBI010000803.1:0-1909 GCA_965653755.1 uncultured Blastocatellia bacterium | reverse complement strand
CATCAATCGAGATTGCAGGTTAGGCCACGTTTCAGTTTCAGATCAAATTCATGCCGCTGGCATGCCGGTCGGGCGCGTGATCTTGAAAGATTCGATCACGCAGGTTCTTGACGAACTGCTGCGGGCGCTTCCGCAAACTGAGTTCGCAACTGATCTGCGGACATTGCTCCATGACTCTTACGCGCCACAACAAAGTTTGTCAGACGCTTTTGCCAGAATGATCCTGCGGTTGACCGGCGAACGCGGTTTGATTTTGCTCGATCCGCTCGATGCGGAATTGAAGCAGATGGCCGCACCTCTGTATGCGAATGCTGCACGTCAGGCAAATGAAATTGCCAAGGCCATCGTCGAACGCAGCAGCGAATTGGAAGCGAGCGGCTATGACGCGCAGGTGACGCCGTCGGAAAATTCGTTCCCTCTATTTCTGCACGATGAAAACGGATCGCGTCAGGCACTGACGAGAGACAACGCCGGTCGCTACCAGGCAAAAAACGCGAAGGCAAATCATGGCTATACCGCTGATGAACTCTCCGAATGGGCGCAGCATGAACCTGATCGGTTCAGCCCGAACGTAACACTGCGCGCGTCGGTCCAGGATTATCTGCTACCCACGATTGCCTACTACGGCGGCTCGGCAGAAATTGCGTACTTCGCTCAAACATCAGAAGTTTATCGGCTGCTCAATCGCCCGGTCACGCCGATTCTGGCGCGCGCCAGCCTGACGTTCGTCGAAAAACATACGTGGCGGGCGCTCGAGCGATACCAAATTCGCTTGCCCGACTTCTTCGCGGGCTTCGATCATGTTATGGCTCGCCTCGTCACAAAGTATCTCGGAAAAGAAACAGCCGCCGCTTTCGAGCACAGTACTACGACATTCAACCAGGAACTCGATGGTTTGCGGGAGCATTTACGCCGCGTCGATCCAACCTTGGCTGAGGCCCTGGAAAAAGGCAGACGCAAAATCAATTACCAAATTGATGGCCTGCGCACGCGCTTCAATCGCACGCAAGTCGCGCGCGACGAAGCCGTTCAGCGTCAGTTGGAACACGCATTCGATTTGCTATATCCGCAGAAGGCTTTGCAGGAGCGACACATCAACATCACCTCGTTCATCGCGCGCCACGGTTTGTATTTCGTTGACTGGATCTTCGATGCAATCGAACTTGACTCAAACGATCATCACGTCGTGTATCTGTGAATCGCATGTCCAGAATCAGAGTACTCCCCGATCACATTTCCAATCTCATCGCCGCCGGCGAAGTTGTCGAACGACCCGCTTCCGTCGCCAAGGAGTTGGTTGAGAACGCGATCGACGCGGGCGCGACGCGCATCGTCATCGATGTCGAATCAGGCGGCCGTCGCTTGATGAAAATCACCGACGACGGCGAGGGCATGACGCGAGACGACGCGATTCTTGCTTTTGAACGTCATGCGACCTCGTACATCAGTAGTGCCGAGGATTTGAATGCGATTGGCACGCTCGGTTTTCGCGGCGAAGCGCTCTCCTCTATCGCGTCCGTCGCGCGCGTGGAAGTGGTGACGCGTTCAGACGATTCTGCCGCCGGCACTCGCGTTTTGATCGAGGGCGGGCGTATGCGCGACGTGAAAGATGCGGCCCATCCGCGCGGGACCACCATCAGCGTGCGCGATCTTTTCTGTAATACGCCCGCGCGGCGAAAGTTACTGCGCTCCGTAGCCACTGACAGTTATCACCTCACGAACCTGGTCACGCATTACGCGCTGGCCGATCCGGAAATCAGCTTCACCTTGATGAACAACGGCCGTGAGACTTTACGCGTGGCGCCGGCGAAAGATTTGCGCGAACGTGCTTATCAAATTTTCGGCGCGCAGTTTTTAGACGGGCTATTGGAAGTTAATAACGCAGTCAGCCAAGCGACCGAGACCGGTT
>CBFHBI010000802.1:0-1910 GCA_965653755.1 uncultured Blastocatellia bacterium | reverse complement strand
CTCGTATTAACCAATTCAAGACGCTGTCGAAGAATTCTGTGGCGGGGAACGGCAGGACTTGAGCGGCGATCAGTGAACGGGACAACTCCTATTCAACGATCTCGGCCCGACGATATCTGAGAATCAGCAGCGAGAGGCAAAAGCAGGAAATAAGAAATGCGAGGGCCAGCAGCAGTCGCGCTCCCGGTTGCGCTGTTAGGGCCGCGCGGCCAACGAGGCGAATCAAAACGCCGGCAGTCTCTCCGGCTGCAGCAACTGCCTGCCACGCAAAATCAAACAAAATGCGCGAGGTGCGGAGAAACGATCTGAGCGGATCGAAGACAATCGATCGCGTCGCCGCGCCCAACAAGCCGAAAGCGACCAACGCCAGCAGCGTGCACAGTTGCACCGCGCGCCGACGCTCGTGACGATGACGAATCGTCCTGAGATCGTTTTCAGCGCTGGCCGTCACCACGCGCGCAAAGTTATTGGGCAACTCAAATGAGCGTGAATCGTTGAAAGCGGCCTCGAGCGTGCAGAGCAATTGGCGCTGGCCGCGCAACTCAGCGGCGCAGGCGGAACATTCTTTGACATGCCGCTCGAACGCATCCAGTTCCGCGCCCGCCAGCTCGCCGTCCAGATAAGCGGCCGTCTCTTCTAATCGACAGGTGCAGTGGGCGTCGTCCATGGTCTAGGCTCGGTCGATTCCTCTCTGGACCAGCAAAGCTCGCATGGCTTCGCGCGCGCGAAACAGACGGTTCTTAACGGTTCCCAGCGGCAAACCAGTGACCTCGGCAATCTCGTCGTAGCTCAAATCGTGCGAGTGTCGCAGCACGATCAATTCACGGTATGACGCCTGCAGCAGTTGGACCACCGATTCGATTTCCGATCGACGCTCCTTGCGTTCGCTCTCCTGCTCCGGCGTCAGCCGCCGGCATTCGATGGTGACTTCGCGGCGTTCGCCGTCAACGCTGCCGGTCAATGCTTGTTCGCGCACCGTGTGCCGGCGCAAATGATCGATAGCGGCATTGTGTGCAATCTTGTAAATCCAGGTCGAGAACTTGAATTCCGATCGATAACGCGCGAGCGAGTTGTAAACCTTGATGAAAACTTCCTGAGTGAGATCGAGGGCGGCGTCATAGTCGCCGACCATGCGATAGACGTAAGCCGCGATCGGCCGTTGATAGCGACGGACCAATTCTTCGAACGAAGCTTCGCGCCCGGCGACAGCGGTCTGCACGAGTTCCCCGTCGGCGAGGTGTGAAAATTTCAACAATGAAGCAGCGGCGCTCATCTTTATTGCTTCGGTTCTACGTGCACCCTAGCTGGAAAGTTTCAAATGGCGGTCACTGAAAGTACTTGTAACGCAAACTGTCAGTTTGCGCGCGATCTATGGGCGCGATCCAACAGATTGCGTTACCACGCCAGGCGCGCGAGACCGGCGGGCGCGGCGATGGTATCAAAGTCGAAACTATTGCCCGGCACCGTCAATCCCACATCAGCAGGGGTCAGCGTTCTGAGATGTGCGCCGAACGCTTCGCGCGCAATCTCGGCAATCCGCTTCTTGTCCACGCGCTCGCCGATTATTAGCAAGCGCTCAACCGAAGTTGATTCGGCCGCCGTGCCCACCCGATCCCGATAGAAGAGAAGTATCCGGTGAAGTTCGTCCTCGCGCTCGTCCGCGTCGCAGAAGACGGTTCTTACCGCCAGCGGTTTTTGCCCGCGCATCAAGACCGCGGTGAATCCATCATCGTGCGCGCTTAACAACAATCCATCGCCGCGAGTTCCGTTTCTCAACCACTGTTCCTCACCGGTATGCCGCGGCAGAATCAAACCAACGTGCCAGCGCAACGAATGAAACACCGCTTCGTATTCAGCCAGTACTTCGCGGCGAATCGCGTTCACCAAATATCGCGCTTGCTTTTGCGCAT
>CBFHBI010000801.1:0-1917 GCA_965653755.1 uncultured Blastocatellia bacterium | reverse complement strand
GGGTCGTGCTGGGTATATTAAGACAACTCTATCGAAAGTCCAATGTGTAATGTTCTTCTCGAGGGACACTGAGGAGATTTAGGTTGGCCCAAAAATAAAAGCGGGCGGGGCCCTCCCACAAGCCCCACCCTAAGGCCACGTGTCCTCACCCCACGCGACCACTTCGCCCACCGGGGAGGCGGGCGCATCGAGATTATGCACAAGTCAAGGTTCACTTGCAACCAAAAGCGTGATCTTTTTTCTTTTTTTTGTGTCCGGTCTTACCACATCACTTTTGGTAATGGACCGCATCAACTTCGCTGTGGTGAGACCGACTCGATTGCGTGTAACAGGACAATTACGAGATCGCCTTCGCTCATGGTGCCCACAATCTTCAGCGATACATAGTCGTTGGTGACATCGTTGATCGTCCCCTCGTAAATACCGCCGGAAATGGTCTTGATGTCAACAGCTTGGCCGCGATATCTAATCAAAAGGTTCTCGACATGCTGATAGTTCATATCACCCCTTTTCTCAGACTAAACGGTTGTTTAGTGCCACGTCACAAAGAAAAACCGATAGCCATCCGGATCCTGCAAACTAACAAACCGGCCGCCCCAGCCTTCGTCGCGTGGCTCAGTCATCTGAATGCTGCGAGTTCTGACGCTCTCATAAAACGCATCGACATCTTCGACGCCCAGCACGAAATGTACGCCGCGGCCACGTTTCAGCATGGTCTCGATCTGCTGGACCAGGGTGATGCGCAGCGAGCCCGATCGCACGGATGAAATCGGCGGCTCTGCATTAGGTTCACTTGATTCAACCGCAAATCCCAAAACGTCTCGGTAGAATTCTAAAGACTCCTGCAAATTGTTCACTTCAAGAAAGAGCAGATCGAGGCCGCTAATCATTTCTGTCTTCTTCACAACGTATTCATAACCACGTACACAGCGTATCCGCCCGCCGCCACGATTAACCAAAATAGCAACTCCTGGACTGGCCTGAACTTGCGCAAAGGATGGCCGGTCCGGGTTGATTCGCGTGCGTTGGTCATCGCCGCATGGGCGATCATTACGCCGAAGCCGACGACGCCCACAGCCAGAATAGAAAGCGGCCAAAGGAACCACAGTCCATTGAAATGAACCAGTAACAGTAACAGCAATCCGAGCACGAGACACATCAACGAACTCAGCAATTGCCCATAGAGCCCGACCTCGCGCGCGGCGGGTGCTGCAGGTGCGGCGGCGGCCCGGTGCGAGCGCGGCGCTCGTCGCCGCGCGTCGTACTCCTGGCGCGTGCGTTCATTGCGCAGCACGCTGTACGCTTCATTGAGCGCCTTCATGTCCTCTTCAGCGCCGCCGCGATCGGGGTGTCGCTGGTGCGCCGCTCGTTTGTATGAACGTTCAATTTCGCGCGGCGAGGCGTTCTCGCTCGCGCCAAGAATCTCGTAATAGTTTGGTGCGCTCCTCAAGTAGCGGCATTTTAGTTTTGCGACGACGGATGATCAATCAAATCATTTCGTGCCGCGATTTATTGACAGACTCGAACCAGGCTTGCGATATTCACGACCGCTTTAGATTCGGCAGCCGGAAGCTGATATGTTTGGTTCATGGAACGGCAGTTCGCGCCGGGCGACGACTTAATCTTCCAGCTCGAAAGCGGCTTTGGACTCTTGCGCGTCATCGCAATCGATGAGATCGAAGAGAACACTGTGTGGCATCTAATGGCCTACGAAGAATTGTTCCCGGACGTCGAATCGGCCGAACGCGCGTTGGTTGACGCATCTTCATTACACGTCAGGACGGCCCACATGGCGCTGACCCATCGCGCGTTTGAACGTACTCCTGCCGCCCGCCTGGGCAATCGAGCGATTTCGCCGGCTGAACGCGCCCATTACGAGAACTGGGTGCGAAATGACGGCCAGGTTTCCGATCGATC
>CBFHBI010000800.1:0-1917 GCA_965653755.1 uncultured Blastocatellia bacterium | reverse complement strand
GGAGCGTCGTGCGTGATAGTCAAGGTTCATGACGCCGCTTCCAAAAACTCATCAGGCTCAACGATCTTTCCAGCTATCGCTGATGCGGCAACGACGTAAGGCGACGCCAGATAAAGTTTGCCGGGGCCACTGCGGCCGGGGAAGTTTCGGTTCTGCGCGCTCACGGTTACGGTCTCGGCACTTTTTGAAGCGCCGGGACCGGCGTTGATGCAGGCGCCGCAGCTTGGATCGATCAATTCGGCGCCGGCTTCGGTGAAGATCTCGATGTAGCCTTTCTGCCGCGCGTATTGCTTGATCTTCTGCGAGCCGAATTGCAGATAGAGATGAACGCCGGGGGCGACGTGCTTGCCGTGGGCCAGGGCGTGCTGCAAGACGCGCGCGTACATATCCATGTCGGCCATCTTGCCGCCGGTACAGGAGCCGCCGTACGCGGCGTCGATGCGCACTTCTTCTGTTAATTGATCGATGCGAATGCCGTTGCGCGGATCGCCGGGCAGCGCAACCATCGGGCGAATCTCTTCGAGATCGATCTCGAACGTCGCCGCGTATTCAGCATCTGCGTCGCTGTACACAAAACCTTTCCGCACTTCGTCGGCATTGAGTCCGCGTGTCGTCACGATGTAAGCGAGCGTCGCTTCGTCCGGTTCGATGATGCCGGTGGTACCGCCTGCTTCGACTGACATGTTTGTCAAAGTCGCGCGCTCGTCCATGGACCAGTTCATCAAATCTTCGCCGGCGAACTCCAAAACCTTGCCGATGCCCCGGCTTGATTTCATGTAATCGCTGGCGAGGATGTAGAGCATCACATCCTTGGCGGCGACATCCGCGCGCTTCTTACCTTTGAAAATGTACTTGACGGTTTCAGGGACGCGAATGCGAATGTCTTTCGTGAACCACGCATTCGCCATGTCTGTCGAGCCCACGCCGAAGGCGAAGCATCCCAGCACGCCTGCCATGCATGTGTGCGAGTCTGTGCCGATTACGATCTGTCCGGGCAACGCGAGATCTTCGACCACTGCGTTATGACAAATCGCTTCCGATCCACCTTCAGGATCCTCGCCGTAAAGTTTGATGCCTTGCTTTTCGGTGAAACTCCGCTGTGTCGTCGCCAGGCCTTCAGCTTTTTCGAGCAAGCCCATCTCGCGATGTTTCGGCGACATGACTTTGTTGAGGAAGGTCAGGTGATCGCGGAATGCGAACACCGATGCGGGCTCCGTGACGGAAACGTCGCCAAGCGCTTGCGTGAAAAGCGATGCGGCCATCGGTGTGACGTACTCGTGCGAGAAGCGCACGTCGGCCATCGCGAACAATGCATCGCCAGGTTTGACTGATTCGACGCCGATTGTGCCAGCTTTGACGAAGGCATGGCGCGCGATGATTTTCTCGACGATGTTCATGGGACGGATCGCAGGCATCCTTGCCTGCGGGCCGCGAGCATCCTGCTCGCGCGACCCACCGGCTGACGCAGGTGGTTCTGACTCTCTTTCGTTAGGCCCGCCCGCTACCGCAGGCGGTTCTGACAAGGCGGGCGGCGAGACTTCGCCCGCCAGTCGCGCCTGGTTGTAATTGAACAGGCCGCCATATCTGACGATATCTTGCGAGATTGGATCGAGACCTTTAGTGAATTCTTCTAACTCGATCTCTTCGCCGCGCCGAACTCGATCAATCAATCCGAAATCAGTCGATGTTAGTAGGCCGATGTTCTGTGAGTTCTGTCCGTAAATTTTTTCGATGCTCCTGGCGATCACCAGACAAATACCGGCCCACTTCTCAGCGTAAGGCGCAGTCTCGCGCGACGACCCACAGCCTTTCGACAGACCTGAAACGACAACCGCGAACCCGCCGTGCTTTACCTCATCTCACTTCACCGCGCCGTCGCGCATGCCGACATAGACGTACTGCCCAAGCGTTTCGTCA
>CBFHBI010000799.1:0-1931 GCA_965653755.1 uncultured Blastocatellia bacterium | reverse complement strand
GGAATTACTCACCACTTGGTGCCGCAAACTGAACTCGCTGATCTGGCCCATCCTGTCTACAACCAGTACGCCCGCGGCGGCGAAGGCCATCTCGAAGTTGGCAAGAACGTCTACTACACAGTGCACAAACTATGCCACATGGTGCTTGCGCTGAAGCCCTTTGGATGCATGCCCTCGTCGCAATCAGACGGCGTGCAGTCGGCGGTCATCAACAAATTCAAAGACATGATTTTCCTGCCGATTGAAACCTCGGGTGAAGGCGAAGTTAACGCCCACAGCCGCGTGCAGATGGCACTCGGCGAAGCTAAGGTGAAGGCCAAGCTGGAATTTGAACAATGCCTTAATTCGACTGGCAAGAGTCTAAATGAAATCCACGAGTACATCGACGAGCACCCGGAACTGAAGCGGCCGTTCTATCAGGTGCCGCACAAAGAAGGTATCGCCGGAACTGCAGCGCAATTCATTCTGCATGTCGGCGACCGGATCAACAAAGACACTCGTTTCTGGAAGCGGTCGAGAGTGCGCGTCTCAGCCGTTCCGGCAATGTCGGGTGACTGATTTGAGAGGGCGTTTTCCGTCGCGCCTTCGCTGAACTCTTTAAACGAGAACTGGCGCGCATCAAAAGACGTGCCCTTCCAAACCGAGAGAGGAATTCATGCACGATCACAAAGGCCCACAGTTGATCCAGATCGCTCCCCTGGAGCCTATTCGGCAAAGTAAGACCGCGCATAAGCCGCACGGTCACAATACGAAGTTTCTTGTGGGACTCGACGTCGGCTCGACAACAGTGAAAGCCGTCGTGATCGATGCAGCGACCGATGAGGTGCTGTGGCAGGACTATCAGCGCCATGAAACCAAACAGCCAGAAAAAACGCTGGAATTTCTGAAGCGGATTGAAGCGGAGACCGGCGTCAACCGTAACAATTCGCGCTTGTTCCTGACCGGCTCCGGCGGAACAGGAATCGCCGAACAGATCGGCGCCAAGTTCGTGCAGGAAGTAACGGCCGTTTCTCTTGCGGTCGAGAAGTTGCATCCGGAGGTTTATTCGGTGATCGAACTTGGCGGACAGGACGCCAAGATCATCGTTTTCAAAGACGACGAGGAAACCGGGCGCAAAAATAAAATACCTTCGATGACTGACAAGTGCGCTGGAGGTACCGGCGCCGTCATCGACAAGATCAACGCTAAGCTGAAGAGTCCCACCGAACTACGCGCTCAGCAGGGGTATCACGGAATCAAGCTGCACAAAGTTGCCGGCAAGTGCGGGGTGTTCGCAGAAACCGACATCAACGGACTGCAGAAAGTGGGCACGCCACCGAATGAACTAATGGCGTCGCTGTTTGAGGCCATCGTGCTGCAGAACCTGAGCGTGCTCACTCGCGGCAACACTCTGCGCCCGCATGTGCTTCTGCTCGGCGGTCCGAATAGCTTCATCCGCGGCATGCGCGAGGCCTGGCAGGCAAATATTCCGCGCATGTGGCAAGAGCGAAAAGTCCAGGTTCCCGACGGCGCGAAGCCCGAGGATCTGATCAAGGTTCCGCAGAACGCACAATACTTCGCCGCATTAGGAGCGGTCGAGTTTGGCCGTAGCGAAGATGACTGTATCGGCTGTTACTGCGGCTACGAGAAACTGATTCATTACATCGAGTACGGCCGCCAGGAGGAAAAAGCGAAATCCGGTGGTAAAGGCCTGGTCGAGAACCCCAACGAATTCGACGGATTCAAGGAAGCGTATCGCCGCAAGAAATTTACGCCGGCTGTGTTCGCAAAAAACAGCACCGTGGGTGGTTTTATCGGAATCGATGGCGGATCGACATCGACCAAAGCGGTACTGCTGGACGAGAACGGCACGATTCTGTGCAAGTCATATCAGCTTTCAAACGGCCATCCGATTCAGGACACGATTGAGATGTTCGAGAATCTTCGTGGTC
>CBFHBI010000798.1:0-1941 GCA_965653755.1 uncultured Blastocatellia bacterium | reverse complement strand
GCTTATGTGTATGGCGATCACATTGAATTTGCTACGAACACCGAAGGTGGTCCATTCGGTTTGAGTCCGGCGACACTGTTGGGAATGCCGAACGCTTTTGAACTGCATCGCATTCTGGAGCAGGGAATCAAAGGGTCAGGAGCACAAAAGTGAAAAGTTCTCTCGCGGCCATAGTTATCGGGGCGATTGCAGTCATTAGCTTCGCGCAACCGGATAAGGACCTCATCGGCACCTGGAAGATGGACGCGGCGCAGAGCAAGTTCGCCGATGCTGCCGCCGCACCCACCAACGTCCTGATTCGGTTCGAACGCGAGGGCGATCTGCTACGCGAAACGCTGAGCGTGAGGGGCCGCAAAGGCGACTCGACGCGCACTCTCAACTATGCCCTTGATGGCCGTGAATTAGTGAACGGATCGGGTGACGATCGCATCACCTCCAAGATCATACTTAGCAGCCACGCAATTGCCCTGGAATGGATCGACGAGGGCGGCACATACACGCGTAACATCAGTCTGTCTCCCGACCGAAAGACCATGACGATCGCGGTGCACGATTCAAATCCCGACGGCGAATCCGACAACGTGATCACGTTGCAGAGACAATAATAGGATGAAACCATCACACCTAAACGCCGCGCGCCATAACCAATTGCGCGCGGATCGCACTTTACTAGTCAACAGTATCACCCTCATCTCCCTCGGCCTCTCGATCTTATTTCTGAACTCGTGGGACAATCTTTTCGTAAGAGCATCGGTCGGATTATTCTGGGGAACGTTTTTCCTGATTCTGAACGGACCCGCTGCCTTCAAGACATTCAGAAGTCTCGCGAAAAGTAATGACCGCCGCCGCACCAGCTACGAACTCACAAGTCAACGATAGCGCTGGTGTAATTTCTCTCGACGATCTTTCAGTAACGTTTGGTGGCCGGCCGATCTTGAAAAGCCTGCGCGGCGAGTTGCGCGGCCGGGCCATCGGCCTGCTGGGGCCAAATGGCGCAGGCAAGACCACTTTGATTCATACGCTGCTGGGTTTTCATCAGCCGTCGTCGGGCACCGCGCGCATCTTTGGCAGCGACATTCGCAGCGACGCAAATCAAATCAAACGGTTGATCGGCTACATGCCTGAGCGCGACGCGTTCATCTCAAAGATGTCGTGTATTCATTTTGTGCGCTTCATGGCCGAGTTGTCGGGGTTGCCGCCGGCGACTGCGCTCGAGCGCGCGCATGAAGCGTTGTTTTTTGTTGGGTTGGGCGAGGCGCGTTATCGCAACGTCGATACTTTCTCGCTCGGCATGAAACAACTCGCGAAGTTGGCCCAGGCGATCGTGCATGGGCCGCGTTTGATTTTTCTCGATGAGCCGACGAACGGTCTGGATCCGCCGGCGCGGCAACGAATGATTAGAATGATTCGCGAAGTTCGCGACAGCGGCCAGGCTAATATTGTTTTGTCGTCACATCTTTTGCGCGACGTCGAGGAATGCTGCGAAGAAATTGTGATCCTCAAAGAGGGACAGTTGGTTGTTTACTGCAATCTCGAAGAAGAGCGGAAAGCTAACAAGAAGTTTCTGATGCTGGAAACGCGCGGCGAATTGCAGGAGTTTGTGGACGGCGTCGCCGCGTTGGGCTGCGAGTGCGCGGTGACCAGCGATCATCGCTTGAAGATTATTCTGCAGGATGGAACTGAGATTCGCGATCTCTACAAGTTGGCTGCGACATCGCAAGTGCAGATCCGGCGGCTGACGTACAAGCGCGACTCGCTCGAAGATATTTTCCTGAAGGCAATGGAAAACGGAAACACCTAGTTCGGAGTACCGCCTTTAGGCGGAATCCGGAAGAGCCGCCTAAAGGCGGTACTCCAAACTGTTATGGCTGTACTCGAACGATCATACAAACGATACGAAGGCGCGTTGTCGCCGGAGTGGAGCCGCTTTCTGATCATTCC
>CBFHBI010000797.1:0-1944 GCA_965653755.1 uncultured Blastocatellia bacterium | reverse complement strand
ACTCCTGTTAGAAGCGGAGTTGCGGCACGAAAAAGCTGTGCGTTACGTCGTTCGATCTCAGGATCAATTCGACCGGGCGATTGGCCGGCACCACGAGCGTCGGTACCACCGTATCGTCTTTGGCGTTCGGATCGGTATCGTCGAGGCCGACGAAATTCAAAGCCGAATCGTCGATCAGATTGGGATCGGTGCGGCCGAAGACGCCGTCCTTGCCGGGATAATGAAAGTTCCAACTGAACTGTTGAGCGACGACTTCGATTTGATACGAGCCGGCCGGCGCTTTGGTCAGATTAAGCGACGCCCAAACGCGCTGGCCCATCACGGCGAGACTGATGAAAATAATCGCAGTGACAACGGTCCAGATAATTTCCAGACGATTGTTTCCGTGCGAGTAGGTTGCCCGCTGCTTGTCGCCGCTGTCGCGAAACTTCCAAACCACCCAGCCAAGTCCAATCTGCGCGGCGGCAAAGGAAATACCGACCACGATAATGGTGATCATGAACTGGCTGTCATAGCGCGGTCCATGCTCGGAGATTGACGGCGGAAACCACCACTTGCCGCTGACAAACATCCAGACCGAAAGGATTGTGATTAGCCAGATTGCTATTCCCAGAAGGCGTCCCATTCGAGTATCCCTCTCAAAAGCATTCGTCCTATTTGTCCTAACTGTCCCATTCGGCCCATCTGATCAATGCGACCAATCGGACGCATGCGACAAATGCGACCTATCGATTAAGAACCATTACCCCGAACAACAAAGGCAGATAAAGCACCGAGGCCAAAAGCAATTGCCGCGCATGCTGATTCGATTTTGAAAAGGCAGCGCGCACACTGCTGGCAAGAAAGATAAGACTCAACACGGCGGCAGCAACGAAATAAATTTTTCCGGAAATACCCAGAACAGCCGGCAGCAAACTCACCGGGACCAACATTAACGAGTAGGCGATAATTTGCTGGCCCGTCACCCGCCCATCGGGCTCCACGACGGGCAACATGCGAATGCCCGCGCGGCCATACTCTTCGCGATACATCCAGGCAATCGCGAGAAAATGTGGGAACTGCCAGAGAAAGAGAATCGCGAAGAGCACCCAGGCAGCCACATCAATGTGGCCCCGCGCGGCAGTCCAACCCATCAACGGCGGCATCGCTCCGGGGAAAGCACCCAGCGCGGTTGACAGCGACGTGCGCGTCTTGAGCGGCGTGTAAACAAAAAGATAACCGGCGATTACGGTGAGCCCCAGCAGAGCAGTCAGCACATTCACGAACAGGGCCAAGTAAACTTCTGCCGTTAAAGTCAAACTCACGCCGAACCAAAGAGCTTCGAATGGCAAAAGCCGGCGTGACGGCAGCGGGCGATCCGCGGTGCGGCGCATCAGTCCATCGAGGTCGCGCTCGATGAATTGATTAAGCGTGCCGATGCCGGATGATAACAGCCCAATTCCGATCAGCGCGTGGGCCATGATCACGTAGTTGACTGCCCCAGCTGATCCGAGTACGAATCCAGCGGCCGATGTTAGGACAATCAGAAAGGTTATGCGCGGCTTGGTTAGTTCGGCATATGCCGCTAAACGCGCCTTGGCAGTCGACGAGACCACCGCCTCTGCAGTAGCCGGTGAATGAATAGGTAATGCTTCGGTCTTCGTCGACATAATTCTGATTCCCTCGCTTGGCAGAGGGAGTCATTAAGCGGGAGCGAACCGATACTCGCTTCGTTTCGCGCCAACAATCCTGAACACTCTCAACGTCAAAACAATCGTGGCTGCGAAAACCAAAGCGCCACAAGCCACGTGCGCAACTGTGACGGCGATCATTGGGTTTAGTGGCTGCGGATCGTTTGGCGATCTCAGGCGCGTGACGTACGCAGCCAGCCCGAGTCCCAATTGCACCACTAACAAAATCGCCGCGATGATTGCCGGCCTCGTCAAATAAGTCTCGCCTCGACCA
>CBFHBI010000796.1:0-1951 GCA_965653755.1 uncultured Blastocatellia bacterium | reverse complement strand
GAAGGACGTTCCCAACGATCCGCTTTACTATAAATTTTATACCTACAGCGTCCCCACCGACTTCGAGTACATCGATCTCAACGCGACGCTGAGTCACGGGTGGAACTTTGACGAGAAGCCCTACACCTATCGCTACAACAACGCGCAGTTCTTCAACAATGGGACTACGATCACTGCGACCAGCGCCACAGATAAGCTGAATGCCTATCGCAAGTGGGGCAATATTTTCTCGGCCAATCAGATTTCGCGCTTTGGAATTTTGCGCGTGGGCTTCTGGTACGAATGGGCGACCACCAATCGTTATCAGTTTCCGTCCGATCCGCGCACCCGTGTTGATACCCTGCTGCCGAATTTCCACGAGAGCTTCATTACGAAATCAATGCAGCCGTTTGTCGAATACTCGTGGCACGCAACGACGAAACTGACGATCACCGGCGGATTTAAGTATTCGCGCTATCAGCAAGACCTGACCCAATACCCCGACAATGGGAAGACCGTAGGTAATCTAGGCGGACAACCGTTCGTGTTTCACTCAGCCACTTACACCCGCAATCTACCTTCGGTCGACGTCAATTATCGCTTGCAAAGGAACTGGACCGTCTACGGCCAGTACGCCACCGGAAACGCGATTCCGCCAACCAGCGTCTTTGACGTGAAGAGCGCAAACGTCACCGTGCTGCCGCAACCAACTACCGCGAAGACTTTTCAGGGTGGAACAGTTTTGAAGTTGAAGAGGATGACATTCAATGCCGATGTCTATCACACTCGCTTCCAGAACGCGTACAGCTCGTCGCCCGATCCGAGCACGCCGGGCGCTACGCAATACACTGCTTCGGGAGATTCAGTATCGAAGGGATTTGAAACGGAAGCCAATTTGAATATCGCCAAAGGCTTGAACTTTTACCTGAACACTACAATGGGCAAAGCCACCTTCGTGACTCCGGGTCTGCCGAGCACGGGTTTGTGGGTGCAGAATACACCCTCAAACACGCAGGCCACCGGTTTGAGTTACAAGTTCAGAGATTTTGATTTGGGGTTCTTTCACAAGAGGGTAGGTCATATGTGGCAGGACAACACCGGGACGAACGGCGCGAACGTACCGCAGGTGATTCCCATCTCGCCCTTCAACGTGACCAACGTCTTCGTCAATTTCAGTTTGCGCAAGTGGGAGCGTTTCGATCAAACGAAGTTTAGATTGAGCATCAACAATCTTTTTGATCATCATGACATCACCAGTCTGACTCAGGTAGTCAAAGGATCGGTCTATACGCCGGGTCCCGGCGATACTTTGGGAATGCTGCCGGGACGGAGCTTTACCTTCACCGTCATTTTTGGCGTAGCAGACAAACAGTGAAATCGATGGCCCTAGTGGTCGTTGATCAAGCAGGCGGGTTCAGGCCGCCTGCTTGTTCGTTCGGCGGGGCTTTGCTTCAAAAGTGGGTAAGAGTTCGGCGCATAGCGCCGATTGAGTTTAGCCCGGCCTTGAAAGGCCGGGCTAAATTCATACCGACGCTACGCGTCGGCACGCGCGGCATCTTGCTTGCCGTTCACTTTCCACAACACGTTTGCCCGCCGCAGGTTTCATAGTAATCGCGCAAAACCGGTCGGAGGCGGCGGGCAGTGTAAGAGAAGGGTACACGCGTGTGCGAATGAAGAGATGCTAGCCCCGGAAATCGAAGATCGCTTGCGAACCTTTTTAGAGGCGTCAGACTTTCCGCGACTAGGCGCGGTCTTCACCGATTTGGACGGCACCGCAGTTCACGAGGAGCAGGGGCGAATCTACATCCCGCGAGCTGTGGAACTCGGCCTGAAAGAGGTTTATGAGATGGGCCGTCCGATTATCTTAAATTCGTTGCGCTTTCCTTTATCGGTGATCAGAACTTTCGGCGCGGAGTGGTACCAAATCTCCAGCGCTCCAATCCCATGCGTAACGCTGAATGGCAGCTTGCTC
>CBFHBI010000795.1:0-1951 GCA_965653755.1 uncultured Blastocatellia bacterium | reverse complement strand
GTGAACGTCGCGCTTTCGCTGCGCGCGCGCGTGCGCATCGAGACCCGCGACGATGACCGAATCATTCTAGAGTCTCGTGACCGCGGTCTGCGGGTTGAAACCACGACCCGTGACATCGACGAACTCGCGAACGATACGCAGCTTGAATTGCTTTCCAAGATGGTCCATTTCTTTCGGCCTGAGACAGGTTTTCATTTGACTGCCAACAGCGAAGCTCCTGCGGGGGCGGGCATTTCCGGATCGTCGGCGCTGGCGATTGCGTTGATCGGCGCGCTCAATCGTTTGGTTGGCGATCGCCACGACGAAAGCAGCTTCATCGGAATTGCTGCCAACGTTGAAACGACGGTCATCAAAGTTCCCGCCGGCATTCAAGACTACTATCCTGCGCAATACGGATCAGCGTCGTGTATTCATCTGCGGGCTGACGGGGTCGAGCGTGAACAGCTTGAAATGGATCTCGACGAAATCGATCGGCGGTTCGTGATCTGTTACACGGGCGAGCCGCGGCTTTCGGGAATCAACAACTGGGAAATCTTCAAGCGTCACCTCGACGGCGACCGAAATATTTTCGAAATCTTCGAGCGGATTCGCGATGCAGCCGAGCAGATGCGCGACGCTTTGTTGGCGAACGACTGGAGCGCGGTCGGCGAAATCATGCGCGCCGCTTATCCCAATCGAAAGCGCCTGGCGCCCAACATCACGACGCCGCACATGGACGTTATTGTCGAGAAAGCGCTTGCCAGCGGAGCCGAAGGCGCAAAGGTCTGCGGCGCCGGCGGCGGCGGTTGCATCGCGTTTTTGTGCGCGGAAGGACGGAAGACTGAAGTAGAAAATGCTTTAGCCGCGGAACCTGGCGCGGAAGTTTTGAATTGGAAAGTGTCTCGCGAAGGATTGATCGTCTCAGAAGCCCGACCGTAAGGAAGGGCCTGTTTTCTAAACGGGTCTCTTACGATTGATGGCGCACCTGACCATCGTGCCCTCCCTTACGGTCGGGCTTCCGACTCTAAACCTCAACCCACGTCGTCGGTTCTTTCGGAAATGACAACGTAACTTCGGTCGTTGACGGAAACAGTGGCGCGCGCTCACGCAAGGCAGTTTCAGCGGTGATCTTCGCCAGATAAGGATTGTTGGCGCGTTGTGAAAGATGCGCCAGCAGAATGTGCTGGGCCTGACCGTCGAAGCCATCCACCAGCCATTCAGCAACGTCCTCGTTAGACAGATGGCCCAGCCGCGAAAGAATTCGCTGCTTCAATTCCCATGGATAATGCTCGACGGTCTTAAGCATGTCGCGGCTATGGTTCGATTCGATCACGATGGCCGCACAACCGCGCAAGCGCTCCGTAATCAAAGTCGTGATGTGACCGAAGTCGAGCAGCGTCGCGACCTTTACGCCGTCGTGCGTTGCCGTGAAGCCAAAATTATCGACTGCATCATGCGGCACCGTGAACGGATGAAATTCGATCTTGCCGATTTGGAAATCTTGCCCTGAATCGATCTCGACCGTCCGATCGCGCAACGCATCCGCCCGTTTGCGGGGTTCGTCGTTGGCAACGTTGCGGCGTTCCAGGATGTAAGCGTCGCGCGTCTTCGGAGAAATAAAGACCGGGCAATCGAGGTCTCGGATTAAGACTCGCAACCCGCCGCAATGATCGCCGTGCTCGTGCGTCACCAAAATGCCGTCGAGCGAGTTGGCATCTTCCCCAAGCAGCGCCATACGCCGCACGATCTCGCGCGCGCTCAAACCAGCATCGACCAACACGCGCGTGCCGTTGGCCACCAGCAAAAGTGCGTTGCCTGTTGAGCCGCTACCGAGGACTGACAGTTTCATGAATAAAATCAGGGAGGATCAAAAACATTTGAGATTTGATAATTGAGATTTGAGATTTGGCATTTCGCATTTTCAAAACCAAACTCGTCGAGATGAGCAACCACATTAAATCCCAAATCTAAG
>CBFHBI010000794.1:0-1953 GCA_965653755.1 uncultured Blastocatellia bacterium | reverse complement strand
TTACTGCTTCTCCCAATCCGTTCGCGTCAGCATTTTGATTGGCGGCAATTGCTTCGCCGCCAAAACCGAATTCAAATCCGACAAATTCTTCGCACTCCAAGCGTCGAAGTCTCGCACGACATCGGCCAACTCGCGCGCGATAGCGTCTGTACGCATCACCTGCATCTGCGAAGGACGACCTTCGTAACTGATCACATCGGAGTAAAGGTCCGCCAGATATTCACGCAAACGTTGCTCGCCGGTAATCGCACCGCCCTCCTTCGTCGCCACGATTTTCTTTCGCAGCTCGTCGATGTCCTGCGATGCTTTGCGCAATCGCGTCGTTAGCGGATCGTTCGCTTCGAGTTTTTCGGCAGCAGCATCGAGAGCCAGACGCACGCCATTGATCCGATCCACTGCAAAAGTCATGTCACCCAGCAAGTTGTAGAGCTTCATTGCCAGATCGAATTGCTCCTTGCGATCGATCGCCGTGTAGGTCGAACGAGGGTCTCGGGTAACGACGAGTTGCGTGGTGTAAACGTTCTTGTCCTAAGTCATGCGTACAGTGTATGTGCCGGGCAAGACCCGCGGGCCGACGGCGGCGCCAAATGCGCCGGTCGCGGCGGTCGGCACGCGCGGCGCTTTCAGACGCATGGACCACGTCGCGCGATTGAGGCCGCGACGCTTACTGCTCGGGACGGTTCCTATGACTTTCCCCGTCGCGTCGAGAATTTCAATTTTCAAATCACCAAAAATGTGACGCTTCTGCTGATAATACGTAATCACCGCTTCGTCGGTCGGATTGTCGCCGACGAACGCCGCGTCGCCATTGGACCAGCCGCCATTTGCTGGAATCAACTGCACCGTCGGGCGCGCTTCGACGAACGCCGCTTCCTTCGCGAGCAATTCCGGCGTCAGCGCGCGCAAGGGCGTGATGTCGTCGATGATCCAAATGCCGCGGCCGTGCGTCGCGATGATCAGGTCTTTGTCACGCGGATGAATCGCCAGGTCGCGCACCGCGACGTTGGGAAAATCTCCACCGGTGTATTGAGCCCATTGCTTGCCACCGTCTAGCGAAACCCATAACCCGAACTCAGTGCCCACGAAAAGAAGATTCTTGTTGGCCAGATCTTCCTTCACGACGTGCGCATAGCCGCGCACGTTGCTGACCGGCGCGACGATCTCGGTCCATGTCTGGCCATAGTCGCTGGTGCGATAGACGTATGGCCGCATGTCGCCGAACGTGTGCAGATCGAAAGTCGCGTACGCTGTGCCCTCGTCGAAGTGACCCGCGTCAACCGAAGTCACCCACGCATTCTTAGGCAGGTCTTTGATATTGCCGACGACGTTCTTCCACGTCTTGCCGCCATCGCGCGTCAACTGCACATTGCCGTCGTCTGTGCCCACCCAAATAAGATTTGGATTTTTCGGCGACTCGCAGATGGAAAAGATCGTCGTGTGCATCTCTGCCGAAGAATTATCTACGGTGATACCGCCAGACTGTTCCTGTTTCTGCTTCTCAGGATCGTTCGTCGTCAGATCGGGCGAGATGCGCTCCCACGTCTGCCCGTGATCGCGCGAGCGAAACAGAAACTGCGCGCCGATGTAGACCGTTCCGGTCGGGCTGACGTGAATCGGCGTGTTCCAGTTGAAGCGCAACTTCCCTTCCTTGTAATTCGCCAGCGGCTGAATGCCGCGCGACTCATGCGTCTGGCGATTGATGCGGCCGATGTAGCCGCCTTGCGACTCGGCATAGACATAATTCGGATCGGATGGATCGGCGAAAACCCAAAACCCATCGCCGCCGTAAACGTTCTCCCAACGATCGTTCGTGATGCCGCCGGGATACGACGAGTCGCCAATCCACGAACTGTTGTCCTGCAAGCCGCCGTAAACGTGATAAGGCCGGTCCATATCAACGGTCACGTGATAGAACTGCGATACCGGCAAGTTGTTCGACTTCCACCAGCGATT
>CBFHBI010000793.1:0-1956 GCA_965653755.1 uncultured Blastocatellia bacterium | reverse complement strand
GGTACTGAGGCGAAGGCTTTGCGGGCGCGCTCGAATTTACGCGGGTCTATCTCTTTGCTCATCCGCGGTAGCTCGCGTCAGTCGGTTCCACGATCACGGCCGTGCCGTAAGCGAGCACTTCAGTCACGCCGGTGGAAATTTCGGTGGTGTCGTAACGCACGCCGACGATTGCGTTTGCGCCAATCTCGCTGGCATGTTGGATCATGATGTCGAACGCGTCGCGGCGCGTCTCTTCGCACATCTTCGTCCAAATCGTGATGTTGCCGCCGACAACCTGTTGCAGGGTAGCGCCCAGGGTCGCAAATACATTGCGCGAGCGCACTACGATGCCGCGGACAACTCCGAGAGTTTGCGTGACGTGAAAGTTCGGCAACTCGAAAGCCGTCGTCGCCATTTGATGAGAGACGGAATACTTCGGCGGACTGACTTCATACGGTGCACGTGGAGCGAGGGGATCGATGTTCATGCTGCTCTCCTTGTTTGGAGTTCCGCCTCAGGCGGCACTTTAATGTTTGAGATTTCCGCCTGCAAACTATCTCTTGTACAGCGCGATACGCTTTTTTGTGTTTGCATTTGTGCGCGATGCTCGTCGCGGCTGCCACAGAAATTGTTCCAGGTCGCAGCGTCCGCTGGTATCGAACTTCACGCCCTCACGTTCGAGCAGACGTTGCTGTTTGTCAGGCGGGAGCACGATGCGGCCCGTCGAACATTTACCTTGAGAATTGATCACGCGATGCCAGGGGATATCTTCGTCGGCCCCATGCATCACAAATCCGACGGTCCGTGGCGTGTAGCCCTCGCCGAGCTTGTAGGCTATTTGGCCGTAAGTCATGACGCGACCTCGCGGAATGCGTCGCACGATCTTATAAACACGTTCGCGGTACTTTGGATCTGGTTCTGCTTTCTTCTCGTTCTTCATTCCCTCTGCCTCTGTGAGAGGGCAAGGAAGAGGGCGTCAGTACGCGCCCGCAAGTCCCTCACCCAACCCTCTCCCAGAGGGAGAGGGCCGATTGTGGTCAAAGTGTTCTCAGCACGGCCCGCGCCGGCGCGCCGTCGCCTGCGCCGTCGGCAATCTTCAACGGCAAGCAAATCAATTCATAATCGCCATCCGGCACATCAGAAAGATTCAACCCTTCGACAATCACCACATCATTAGACAGCAAGGTCAGATGCGTTTTGTGATGGCCGGAATGAAATTTCTCGATAGAAAGATAATCGGTGCCCACGAGCTTAATGCCGCGCTCGACCAACATCTGCGCTGCTTGCGGCAGCAGGTGCGTGAAATCTTTGCGAAAGCCTTCGCCCCAGAGTGCGGAGTTTCTCGTGTGAAAGATGACGCGCTCGATACCGCCGAGATCGCACCGTTCGATGAATGCCGCGTCGATCTCATTCATGTCGTCTGGAACGCGAATAACGCGCGCGGGCCCAATCAGAACTTCGAGCGCCAACGAATCAATTCTGCGCGCGCCTTCAATGAAATGCGCAGGCGCGTCGACGTGGGTCCCGGTATGCGCGCCGAAATTCAACAGCGAAACGTTCGACGAGTCGCCCTTCGCGAAGGCAGACCAGGCGTCGATCTTCACGCCGGGATCGCCTTCATAGACTGGCATCGCCGCGCGGATGGGAACCGTGATGTCATAGATTTTCATAGAGTGGCGACACTATAAAGGCAAAGCGCTCTCGAACAAAGCAGTCAGAACGGCCTGCGGTAGCGGGCCGTTGATTTTGCGCTAGACCTTCGATGCGATGAAGGTTAACGGCCCGCTACCGCAGGCCGTTCGGACTTCGTGACGACAATTCAAGACCCGCGCCCAACTTCAAAAGCCCGGCTAAAGCCGTTACTCTAGCGCCTGCTTGCAAATTAAATCGTCGAAACCACGGATCGCCGCGTCCAGCTATCTAAACACCGCGCCACTCATCTGGAGCTTCACGCATGGATCGCAACGCAATACCGTA
>CBFHBI010000792.1:0-1956 GCA_965653755.1 uncultured Blastocatellia bacterium | reverse complement strand
CACCAAGGAGGCCAAATCGAAGAAGGGCGTCTTCACGGTTCATCAGATCAAAGAGAAGTATTATTACGAGATTCCCAAGCGCGAGTTCGACAAGGAATTTCTCTGGAATACGCGGATTGCCAAGACCACCAACGGCGTCGGTTATGGCGGCGACGAGTTGAACGATCACGTGGTGCGCTGGGAATTGAATGGCAACAAAGTCCTGCTGCGCGAAGTCGATTACGACGTGGTGGCGGACAGCAAGACCCCGATCGCGCAAGCGGTGCGCGCCGCGAACAACGACACGATCATAATGTCATTCCCGGTAGCTGCGTTTGGGCCGGAAGGCTCGGCGGTGATTTAAGTGACGCGGATATTCACCACCGACGTATTTGAGTTCAGCGCTCGGCAGCGGCTCAACGCAACGACGATGGACACGACCCGATCGTATATCGATCGGATTTCGCCTTATCCCGAAAACATCGAAGTTGAAGGCACTTACACCTACACCCGAGCTGCGACACCGGCCGGCATCACAACCACTCCGACCTTTAGCGCCGGCGGCATGCGGCCCGGCAGCGCCACTGTGGTTTTGCATCACAGCATGGTGAAATTGCCGGAGAAACCGATGATGCCACGGCTGTTTGATGAACGCGTCGGTTACTTTACGGCCGGCACGATCGACTACAGCCGCGACGAGCATCGCGCTCAGCGCATTAGATATATCACGCGTTGGCGCATGGAAAAGAAAGATCCCAATGCCGAAATTTCTGAGCCGATCAAACCGATCGTCTATTACATCGATCCGGCTACACCGGCGAAATGGGTGCCTTGGCTGAAGAAAGGCGTCGAAGATTGGCAACCCGCTTTCGAAGCCGCCGGTTTTAAAAACGCGATCATTGCGAAAGAAGTGACGAAAGATTCGGACTTCAGTCTTGAAGACGTTCGTTATTCGGTGATTCGCTGGCTGCCTTCCACGATCGAAAATGCCGTCGGCCCACACATTCACGATCCGCGCACCGGAGAAATCCTGAACGCGGACATCATGTACTATCACAACATCATGAACCTGCAGCGCGACTGGTATTTCCTGCAAGTCGCCCCGCTCGATCCGCGCGCGCAGAAGTTGCCGCTGCCTGATGACTTGATGGGCCGGCTGCTGGAATTCGTATTCGCTCACGAAGTCGGACACACGCTCGGCTTTCAGCACAACATGAAAGCGAGTTCGATGTACGCGCAGGAGAACGTTCGTAATCCTGAATGGCTGCACAAGATGGGCCACACACCGTCGATCATGGACTATTCGCGGTTCAACTATGTCGCGCAGCCCGAAGACAAGATTCCGGTCGAGGATCTCGTGCCGCGCGTTGGCCCTTATGACATTTGGGCGACGATGTGGGGTTATAAACCGATTCCGAGTGCCACCAATCCGGATGCTGAAAAGCCCACCCTTGATTCGTGGGCGCGCGCCCAGGACAAGACGCCCTGGTATCGTTTCTCAACTCCGGGTTCAGGCGGTTCCGATTCCGGCGAGTTGACCGAAGCCGTCGGCGACGCTGATGCAATCAAATCTTCGGCGCTCGGTCTGAAGAATTTGCAGCGCGTTGCCAAGCTGCTGATGCCCGCGACGACCGGAAAGCAAGGCGAGCCCTATGATGACTTGGCGGAACTCTACGGCCGCATGTTGGGCCAGTGGACTTTGGAAATGAACCACGTCGCGGCGATTGTCGGCGGCTTTAACACGCAGGAGAAATATGTGGGCCAGGACGGGATCATTTTCAATCCGCAGCCCAAAGCGCGACAGATGGAAGCTGTGAAATTTCTCAACGAGAATGCTTTCGCGACGCCGACATGGGCCAACGATCCGGCAATTCTGCGGCGCATCGAGCCGGTCGGCGCGCTGAATCGAATCCGCAACGCCCAAGACAGCGTGACGAACAGCCTGCTGAGCAGCTCGCGGTTTGCGCGTCTGGTCGA
>CBFHBI010000791.1:0-1958 GCA_965653755.1 uncultured Blastocatellia bacterium | reverse complement strand
TTATCCCATCCGCTTACGCGGATGGTACTGACTCCTTTTATAGGTGCCCACGGGTCTGCAAGCGGTTAATGAAAAACGTCCATGACAAATGGCAAATGATTTGATTGTCGACAGCCATCAGCACTTCTGGCAAGTGGGCCGTTTCGATTACCCGTGGATGACGCCGGAAGTCGATGTGCTCTGTCATGACTATCTGCCGTCGACTCTCGAGCCCATTCTGCGTGGTAACGACGTCGGCTGGACGATTTTGGTGCAGGCCAGTAATAGCGTCGACGAGACTCGCTGGTTGTTGGATCTGGCGGAAGAAAATCCTTTCGTCGCGGGGGTCGTCGGCTGGGTTGATTTGCAATCGGAAGATGTCGCGGTTGATCTGATTGAGTTCGGTGCTCATCCGAAGTTCAAAGGCGTTCGACATCTCGTGGAGAGTGAACCTACTGACGATTGGTTGACGCAAGAAAGTGTCGTCAGTGGTTTGCGCGAGCTTTCATCGCGCGGACTAACTTACGATTTGCTCGTGCATACGCGCCATCTACCGTACGCGCTGCAAATTGTTCGCCGCTGTCCCGAACTCCGGTTCGTGATCGATCATTTGGCGAAGCCACCGGTTGCGCGAGGCGAAATTGAAGAGTGGGCGCGGGCGATGAAAGAGATTGCGGCGGAGTCGAACGTCTGCTGTAAGTTGTCAGGTCTGGTGACAGAAGCGAATTGGACCAACTGGCGCGTGGAAGATTTTATTCCGTACGTTGACAAGGTGCTTGAATATTTTGGTCCGAGTCGACTGATGTTTGGCAGCGACTGGCCGGTGTGTTTGTTGGCGGCTTCGTACGAGCAGGTGATCGAGACGGTTCAAACGTTGTTGGCCGATCTAAGCGAGGCGGACCGAGAATTGATTTTTTCGAAGAATGCGATTGAGTTCTATCGCATCGAAGATGAAATTTGGAGTGCGGCGGCTTGACGCCGCTTTCCAGTAGTCGTGTCAGAACCGGGAGCGGTAGCGACCGGATCAAGATACGACTTGATCCATGATCCCGTCGCTACCGCTCCGGGTTCTGACACAATGTTATTAAGAAACGGCGTCAAGCCGCCGTGCTCCAAAGATGTCTCAGACTTATTTCATTACCGGCGCGCAGGGATGCATCGGGTCATGGATTGCCAAAGCACTCGTCGAACGTGGCGATTCGGTCACTGTTTTCGATCGTTGCGAAGACCGGCGCCGGCTAGCCGCAATCATTTCGCCTGACGATTTCGAACGCGTGCGTTTTGTCGCTGGCGACATCACCGAACTGGCGGCTGTGCGTTCAGCGCTTGAAGCATCGAGAGCACAACGCATCATCCATCTCGCGGGATTGCAGGTGCCGACGTGCAAAGCCGATCCAATTATGGGCGCATTTGTAAACGTCATCGGCACGCTTAACGTTTTCGAATCGGCAAGAGTCGTGAGCGCAGAACGCGTCGTCTATGCAAGTTCCGCGGCGGTGTACGGCGCGAGCGACGGTGATACTCCAGTGAGCGAAAACTCAGCCACCGAACCAGCAACGCATTACGGTGTTTTCAAACGTACCAACGAAGGAAACGCGCGCGTTTATTTTCTGGATCATGGCGTCAGCAGTGTTGGGCTTAGGCCCTTGACGGTGTATGGGGTGAATCGCGACACGGGTTTGACCAGCGATCCGACGAAAGCGATGAAGGCGGCGGTGCTCGGCGTCCCATTTCAGATTCGCTTCAGTGGAGCTACCGATTTTCAGTACGTCGAAGATACCGCGGCGGCTTTTATTGCGTCCGCGGATCGCGCGCCCGCAGGCGCTCACATCTTCAACCTGCATGGTGAGACAGTAGAGGTGTCCAGGATTGTGAGCGTCATCAATCACAACGCCGGCAGCGATCTCATTAGCTTCGATGGGCCGTCAATCCCAATAGCCTCGACGATTGATGACGCGGCGATTCAGCGCGCTCTTCCA
>CBFHBI010000790.1:0-1970 GCA_965653755.1 uncultured Blastocatellia bacterium | reverse complement strand
AAGTCGGCTACTGAAAATAAAGAAGCGCAGGGCAGGCCCCGCGCTTCTGATTAGAATCGATCGCATTGAGGGGGCGGGGACTTACGCCAACATTCCTTCCTCTATCGCGACCATCGAACGGACGCGCTCACGCAGGGCCAACTCGAACATGCGCGCTTCCTCGACTTCGGTGAACGACAATGCCCGCAACTCCTGCTCGATGCGGCGCCGATAATCGGACACCAAAGAATCAGAAACGCCCAATGTGGCCGCGACTTCCAATTGCGTCGAGTGGTCGGTGCTCAAATAGCAGTGCCACAAGACGCCCAGCATGCGGTTGTATTGTTTGATCTTACCGCGCACGTTCCCACGCAGATTAGTCAAGAACTTATCGACCGATCCGGCAGCTTCCTGTTGAGATTCGTGCTTGAGCAGGCTCTCTTCCGGATTCTCGCGCAGGTCCGCTGGATCGTAGTGCGGTCCGTCCGAATCAGGATCGTCACCACCAAGCGGCACCAGATAAATATCCATCACCGGCAGCCGCGACATAACCAAACTCCGCAAGCTGCGGACGTCGGCGGGCCCATCGATCGCTTCGAGCACACAGACGATCAAGTCTTCCAGATCGGAATTGTTGATCACGATCTGCGCATCTCCGGTGCAACCAACCATGCGCGTGTCACGCTGGCGAACCGGAATCATGTGCACGCGTTGCTCCATCTCATGCGATCCGCGGCCCGGTTTGTTATCGGGCCACTCGCTCAATCCATAAACCCTGTCGGCAAGACGACGATGTTGTTCGTCATCCATTCCAATACTGTCGAACCGGCGGAAGTTCGCGCTTGATTGAATCAACGTCGAGATGCGTCGCGCCAGACGATAACTTTCCGGATGGCGCTTTCGCAGTTCCGCAGTCAACAGATTCGTTAACTCGATCTGTCCAATTTCGCATTCAATCTCGGCATCGGTCATCGCGGTGTCGAGATAATGCTGAAAGCGCGACTTGGTCAGCAGCTGCACAAACAGTTCCTGCGTCAGGTCGGTATAAGCGCTGGTGGCGCCTTCCTCAACCAACAGACCTGCGCTGCGCGAAGCACGCACCAGGGGGTGGTTGCTGACAATGCGATGAAGTTCGGCCCACAACCGATTTACGTCGGAGTTGACCAAACTATCGACCCAACGGCCCGCTCTGGCACTTCGTTCTGCGGCCCGGCTGGGGCGCGTTACCTCACGGGGTATGGCAACGCTTGAGTCCTGTGTGTTGTGTGTGATTGATTTCACGGTGATATTTGTCCCGAAAGATGAGAGTTGCTGCATCGTCGTCAGATCTCAGACGTTGAATTACTCAAGGCATCTTCTGGTGCGCGCGATCACGAGCTGAGAGGATTTAAGAAATGTTGGGGCAACGTTCGTACAGATCGAGCGTCAGATTCGAGATGCCTTAGAGCTTTGTGTTTACGTTTTCAATCCCGAGAGGTGCTTGGCACTGATGGCAATTCAGAATCAAGCGCGGGTAACTGCGGTTCGGTGTTTCAAAACTACTCTCTCACCGAGTCTGCGGAACCAAGGAGCGAGAATCTCCTTAGCCAAGCTAGGTGTATACTAACAAACCAGCTCAACAGTGTCCAATATTTTTTTTCGCAGCGTTTAACTGCTGAAATAATTAGAGAAGTTCCCGTTGCGTGGGATTCTTTTTCTGGAAATTTCTGGAGATTGATTCTTTATGCGAACCGGATAGTTGTCCGAATAAGGGAAATGAAACCTGTCTCCGCAGCCCAGCTTTTCTGTAAAACCCCGCGCTGTCCTTCTTCTCAAATCCTGTTAGCCTACCGGCAGGCCGCAACCTCAATTACCGAGCGAATCGTCATAGAGAACCATCTGCGCGAGTGCGAGTTCTGCGATGCGGAGATGCAGTTGTTGAAGCAACATCGCTATTACATCGAACGATCTGCGGTCGCAGAGATGCCTTCACCATTGCGACGACTGGCTGA
>CBFHBI010000789.1:0-1974 GCA_965653755.1 uncultured Blastocatellia bacterium | reverse complement strand
GATCGATGCTCGCGCAGATCAGAGAAATGTTCCCAGCTCCCTCGGTAATTCTCGATGGGTTGTCAATTCCCGAATTGGCGGCGGCCCAGTCGCGGCTGGCAGTGTTTGTCTCAAACGACACCGGTCCGGTCCATATCGCCGCGGCCGTGGGAACACCTGTCGTGGTAATGATCGATCTACCAACACCGCACGCTTACGTTCCGCTCAGCAAGTCTCAGCGTTTGTTGTTTAGCGAAAGCGTGGCCTCGATCGAAGTCGAAGAGGTGTATGCTGCGACGCGCGCGTTGCTCACCGCCGAACGCGCCTCGGCCCTGTTCGCCAGGTAATTCACACGATGCCGAAACGATCAGTCAAAAGATATCTACTGCTCGTCTTCCTCATGTCCGTGGTCTTGTTGTCCGTGCGGCTGCTTGGCGGTCAAACAAAGCGCAAGGAGATCGCGGGTGCCGCTGCGCCGGCAAAAAGTGAAAAGAACGAATCTCAAGCGCGCCCGACAAGCGATGCCGCCTTGGCCGCCGTGATCGATCGAATTCTCAGTGAAAACGATTTGGGTCGCGCGCGATTCGGCGTGTTTGTGATGTCGCTGAACGACGAGCGCGTTCTCTATTCTCATAATTCAAATCAGCTCTTCACTCCCGCGTCGAACATGAAGGTCTATACCACTTCAGTGGCGCTTGACTTATTGGGCGCGGATTATCGCTGGCGCACGTCCGTCTATGCGAACAAACAACTCGATTCAAACGGCCTCGTCGATGGCGATGTAACGCTTTATGGCCGCGGCGCGCCCGACCTGATTTCAAAACCCAAAGGCGACGCGCCATCACTTTCAAAGCTGGCCGATGATCTTTATCGCGCCGGCGTGCGCGAAGTGCGCGGCAACATCGTCGGCGACAACAGTTACTTTCGCGGCGAACTGTTCGGCCTGGGTTGGCAGTGGAACGATATTCAATGGTACTTCGGCGCCGAACCTAGCGCGCTCTCGATTGACGAGAACAGCGTGGAAGTCACGATTGGCCCAGGCAACAAGAAGGGTGGCGCTGCGAGCGTGGCGATGAATCCGGCTGCGAATCCGCTTCATCTGACCAACGAAACGACGACGGCTGAACGCGGTGATACAACGTCAATTGGTATCACGCGCGATTTGACGGGCAACGGCCTGCGCGTGTGGGGAGACTTTCCGGCGAACGGACACGCTTTCTCCGCATTTCTCTCAGTTCACGATCCGGCGCTCTGGGCGGCGACGTTATTCCGACAAGCCTTAATCTCGCGCGGCATCAAGGTAAGCGGTGAAGCACGCAGTCGTGATTTTCGCGCAGCCGAGACTGAAAAGTTCGATCCGACCAAAGCCGTGGAAATCGCTTACGCCGAGAGCGAACCGCGTAGCGCAGTAGTTCGTCACACGAACAAAGAGAGCGCTCACCTTTATGCTGAATTGATTCTGCGAGCGCTTGGCAAAGAACGCGGCGCGTCGGCGCCCGATCCTGATCCCCGAAAGAATCGTGAACGTGGCGATGACGAAGCCGGCACCGCGGTCGTGCGCGCGTGGCTGGAATCGAAAGGCGTGGCCACGAAGGGTCTGGCAATTCGCGACGGCTCCGGATTGTCGCGACTCGATCTCATCACACCGGAAACGACGGCGCGGCTGCTGACCGCGATGTCGCGCAGCAACGCCTCGACAGCCTTTCATGATTCGCTGCCGATCGCCGGACGCGACGGCACGCTCAACGACCGGTTGAAGAAACTCACGGGCCGGATTTTTGCCAAGACCGGCACGCTCACCTACACCCATTCCCTCTCAGGTTACGCGACGACGCCGGACAATCAAACGCTGGTCTTCTCAATCATGTGCAATGAAGCGACCGACCGCAATGCGGTGAAGATAATCGACGACATCGCAGCGGCCATCGCCGATTTTCGGATCTCATCCCTGTCGAAAACCCCGTAATTCGGGAAATTTGGCGTTGAATTTAGCAA
>CBFHBI010000788.1:0-1974 GCA_965653755.1 uncultured Blastocatellia bacterium | reverse complement strand
CAGTGCCGTGTTTCACATCTTGCCGAATGGAGGCACCGATATTGTTTGGAGTTCGTCGACCGTCACTGGATTCTCAGTACTCGCGAACAAAGGTGGTGTGCTGATTGGGACCTCTGACAAGGGTCGAATCTATTCGGTGACCGACGATGGCCGCGACACGCTGCTGTTACAAACAACCGAGGGGCAAATCTCTTCCTTGATGGCGCGCGGCGCGGAGGTGTTTGCCGCTTCAAGTAATCAAGGGAAGTTGATTCGATTTGGGTCGTCCACGGTCAAAGAAGGAACGTACGAGTCTGCTGTACGCGACGCGAAGCTGTTTGCGTCATGGGGGAAAATTTGGTGGCGCGGCAGTGGCGCGATTGATTTGCAGACTCGGAGCGGCAATAGCGAGCGGCCGGATAGGACGTGGAGCGACTGGAGCGGCAGCTATGCGGACGCCGGCGGTACGCAGATATCGAGTCCGAAAGCGCGCTTCATACAGTGGCGTGCGATTCTGAAGAGTTCGTCGTCGAATCGTGGCGAAGCTAAGTTGGACGACGTGAGCCTGGCGTATCTTCCGCGCAACGTCGCGCCGGAAGTGGTAGCGATAACAATTCTCCCTCCCGGCGTCGCCTTGCAGCAACAAATCCAGATGCCGATTGATCCGAACATCGAAGCCTCAGGTTTGGATACGTCGCTCTTCGGCCTGGTCGCGCAAGCGCCGCCGCGGCGCGTGTTTCAAAGGGGCGCGCGCTCGCTTCAATGGCAAGCCGAAGATCGCAACGGCGACACGCTGGAGTATGCCGTCTATTATCGCGCTTTGAACGAGACAAATTTTCGTCTGCTCAAAGACCACATTCGCGAGACGTTCTATACCGTTGATGGAGCCAGCCTCGCCGACGGCCGGTACGTGTTTCGCGTGGTGGCGTCGGACGATCTCGATAACCCGGCAGCGCTGGCTTTATCGAGCGAACGGATCAGCGAACCGGTTGATATAGACAACACGCCGCCGGTGGTACGCTCCGCCGGTCAGGTTCAAGTTTCAGGTGATCGCGTCCGCGCAGTCTTTGACGTTGAGGATGCCACCGGCCGCATCAAGCGCACCGATGTCAGTGTGGATGGATCGCCTTGGCGCGAAGTTTTTCCGGATGACGGGATCGCCGATAGCGGCAAGGAGCGCTATTCGCTCGACTTGACGATCACCGGGCCCGGGGAACACACAATTTCGCTCAGGGCCTTTGACAATAGCAACAATGTCGGCAGCATCAGCACCACTTTTCGTCGATAGCAATGCACGATACGGTGCGGAACGCGTCGAGGCGGGGTAAGAGCAGGCTATCGCGGAGGGGCCGAGTCCTTTTGCTTACCTCCGTATAAGATAATAATTGTCGGAACTTTCAATTAGTAATAAACTTTCGCGTTGGTCGCCGCGTCCAACAGGAGATTGCTGGCACCCGTTTTGCTAAAACCGAAGGCAGCGCAAGCTCCCCGCCTCTCCTGAGCGTGAAATCGAAATCCCGCGGAGGCGGCAAGTAGTTATGAAAGCAGTCAAGCGAGTATTGATAGTGGCGTTAATGGCCATGGCTTTGTCCATCGGCGCGGTCGGCCCCATGAGTGCCTTCGGCCAGAAGAATGACAATCGGCCACCAAAGCCGCCCCAGAAGATCAGAGAGCCTGAGAAACCACCGCGCAACAGTAATAGCCAGAGCAACAGCAATAAGCAAGGTCGCAATTAATTCTGAACTTAGTCTGTCCGAATAACCCGCGATGCGACACTCGCGGGTTTTTTGATTTAATGGGGAGTCGTGTGCTGCTATTTTGCAGTTGAGCATCACACAGCTCGACCGAGAATCGTGGTCATGTCTGCTCTGTTGACTCGAACGCTGTGTTTGTTTAGGCTGCGTGTCTCAAACCGGGGGATCGATTCCTAATGAAAACAAATTTCCGTGTAATGTTCCTTGTTGCCGTGTGTGGAATCGCGCTGCTTAAGTTGGC
>CBFHBI010000787.1:0-1976 GCA_965653755.1 uncultured Blastocatellia bacterium | reverse complement strand
CGTTGTAGCCCTCGGGTCCGATGCCGAATTCACCAAACACCAGAGGCTTGTTGAGCGAATACGCCGCGGCCACGCGATTTTCGATGACTTCATTCAGCGCTTTTGGTGAATCGACGAAGCTGTCGCCGTCGGTTTTTGGATAGTTATGCACGTCGCAATAGTCGATGTTCGGCAGCGCATGGTCGGCCAACCATTCGCGCCGCTCGGCCGCCAACTTGTATCCCCATTCCCCCGGGACAATCATGTGATCCGAATCGAGTGAACGCAGGTAGGTGCTCATCTCGGCGATCCATGCGCGCCGTTCTGCCCATCGACCCGTCAGGCATTGGCCTTCATTGATCAACTCGTAACCAAAGATCGTCGGGTCGTCTTTGTAAAGCACGCCCGTGACGCTGTTGCGACGGGTTGCGACCTTCTCGACGTGCGCGCGATAGAGGCGACGCGAGGTTTCGTTTGAATAGAACAGCATCGCCTTTTCCAGATTCAAGCCGTACGGATAAGCGTCATCGTCAGCGCCGTCGATGCCGGACCAGCGCAAGTATTGACTGATGCCACCGGTATCGCGCCACCAGTTCACCAGACATAGTTGGACACGCAGATTGTTCTTTGCAGCTTCGGCGAGGACTTGATCGAGAAAGACGAACTCAGCTTCATTCCATTCGTCGGGCTTGTTTCGAAACGAATGCGTGCGCGGCCAGTCGTTGAGATTTTCGATCGGCTTAACGTCGTTTGGACCACCTTCGCCCGAAGCCCACACCCGCACAACTTTGATTCCATGCTGCGCCGCTTGCCGCAGAGTCTCCGGCATCCTGGCGCGATCGTCGTCGCGATACATCACGGCGACGTTGGCGCCGACAAAACGAAACGGTCTGCCGTCGATCACGAAGCGGCCATTGCGCGACTGCACGAATCCCGGCCGGCCACGGTCACGCCAGTTCGAGATCGCTAACAAAACCGCCGCCCCCGCAATCAACGCGAGCGCGGCTACAAGCAAATACTTCTTCTGCATGAAAGTTCGGTACGCACGCCGCTGGCGTGCTGCACGCGGGACGCGTGCGTACCCACTATCTCGGCGGGTTCGTCAATCGTACAAACCCGATGATTGCGCAAATCGCCCCCAAAATCACAAACACATTAAAAAATGCACCGAAGGCGAGCACTGAATCAAAATCATTTTGCTGCGCTCCCAGCACCGCCACAAACCCGAGCAAGAGAAATTGAATGTGAAAGATCAGCAAACAGACAGCCGCGAAACTGAACCACCTCGTCGCGGCGCCAAAGGCCCGCGCGCGCGCAAATCCGAGCACCGCCGCGATCAGCCAGCCAATCAAAACAATTGCAAAGTACGCTGGCTGTTTAGCGGTAACCCCGGTCTGAAACGCTAACACAATTGCCTGGGAAAGCATCGATGGTCACTCCTTCGTGTCAGGACCGGGAGCGGTAGCGACCCGGATCAAGAACCTACCTGGAATCTATTTTGGGTTATTAATGAACCGGTCTGGTCAACGCAAGGTGCGCTTTCGTCCGGTCGCTACCGCTTCCGGTTCTGACGCGGTTCAAAAACAAAACGCCGTTCGCGCAAGGGCTCTCAGCACAAACGCAAACGGCGGCGCACAATCAAAATTTCATCGCCGGCGCCAACGCGGCCCGCTGCTGTCCGGCGAAAAGTCTTACCACAACTCCATCGCAAGCAATCTTCCGTCGGGGGCAGTGATTGTTGCAAACCATCGCTTACTGGGTGATGTGAATCTCCTCTTCCTTATTGACATGGCGCAAGAACAACAGCAGCGCGCATGCGCAAAAGACGACCGCCAGCACCAGCGCAATGACGCCCTGCCACTTGAAGACGCCGTCCGGGCGAGTGAACGCCCAAAATTCCCAACATGCTCCAAGCAGCGAGGCCAAACCTACAATTGACAGCAGAAAGTCAACCATGATGAAACCTCCGGCTTCCGCTTCCGATCTTCCAAATGAAA
>CBFHBI010000786.1:0-1987 GCA_965653755.1 uncultured Blastocatellia bacterium | reverse complement strand
GAATATGTGAAACGCGTGAAGGCCGGCGAGTTCCGCCTGATGGGATTCGGGCATCGCGTTTATAAAAATTACGATCCCCGCGCGCGGATAATCAAGAAAGCTGCGTACGACGTCTTCGAAGTCACTGGGAAAGATCCATTGCTCGATATCGCGCTCGAACTCGAGCGTGTCGCGCTCGAAGACGAGTACTTCGTCAAACGCAAACTCGATCCGAACGTCGATTTCTATTCGGGAATCATTTATCAGGCGATGAACTTCCCGGTCGATATGTTCCCCGTGTTGTTTGCGATTCCGCGCACTTCGGGATGGCTAGCGCAATGGGCTGAGATGCTCGACGACGCCGATCAAAAGATCGCGCGGCCGCGGCAGGTTTATCTCGGCGCGCGGACCAGCGCATACGTGCAACTCGCGGCGCGCAACGCTAAAACTGCAACTGCGAAAGTGTGACAATTATGAGTACGCCAATCGTCGCTCCCGATGCACCAGTGTCCGAAGCGGCCCGCTCAGGGTTTTTCGGTCACCAACTACTCGACCACCCTCTGCTGAATGAAGGCAGCGCCTTTAGCGAGGCAGACCGCGGGCGACTCGGCCTGCTGGGCCTGCTTCCTTATCACTCCTCGACGCTCGATGAACACCTGGTTCGGGTTTACGGAAATTACCAACGAAAGAGCAACGATTTGGAGCGATACATTTTTCTGCCCGCGCTTCAGGATCGAAACGAGACGCTCTTCTACCGGCTGCTGCAAAAGCACATCACTGAGATGATGCCGATCATCTACACGCCGACCGTGGGCGACGGTTGTCGCCGATACAGTCACGTCTTTCGGCGGCCGCGCGGGTTGTACATCTCTTATCCGTACCGCGATCAAATTTCGGGGCTGCTCGACAACGCACCGAACGCCGGCGTGGACGTGATTGTGGTGACTGACGGTGAACGGATTCTCGGGCTCGGCGACCTGGGTGTCGGCGGCATGGGAATTCCGGTCGGCAAACTATCGCTTTACACGTTGTGTGCGGGAATTCATCCGGCGACGACTTTGCCGATCATGCTGGACGTGGGCACGGATAACGAAGAGTTGCTCAACGATCCGCTCTATCTCGGTTGGCGGCACGAGCGCGTCCGCGGCCAGGAATACGACGACTTCATCGAAGCATTCGTGCAGGCCGTGATGAGGAAGTTTCCGAACGTTTTGCTGCAGTGGGAGGACTTCTCAAAGCACAACGCGCCGCGCATCCTCGAGCGTTACCGCGATCGTCTCTGCACTTTCAACGACGACATTCAAGGCACTGGCGCGGTGACCGTCGCGGGGTTGCTGGCCGCCGCGCAAGTTACGAAGACCAGGCTTTCAGATCATCGCATCACGATTCTGGGCGCCGGCTCATCGGCGATCGGCATCTCTGATCAAATTGTCGCGGCGCTGCAAATGGAAGGCGTGGCTGCTGACGAAGCAAAGAAATCGATCTGGTTGGTCGATAGCAAGGGCCTGGTCCATGACGCCCGCGCGCTCGATGAGCCGTTCAAACAAAAATACGCACAGCCGATCGAACGGACTGCGAACTGGCAAATCAAAAACGGTTCGGGAATCAGTTTCGCGGACGTGGTGCAGAACGCGCGTCCGACAATTCTGATCGGTACCTCGGCACAACCGGGCGCGTTCACCGAAGAGATCGTGCGCGAGATGGCAATGCACGTTGAGCGTCCGATCATTTTTCCGCTTTCAAATCCGACTTCGAAGAGCGAAGCGGTGCCGGCAGACATTTTCAAATGGACCAACGAACGCGCGCTGGTCGCGACCGGCAGTCCGTTCCCGCCGGTCGAGACCAGTCGGGGCTGAGTGCGAATCGGCCAATGCAACAACTCGTTTATCTTCCCGGGTGTGGGGCTGGGCGTCGTCGCCGCGCGCGCGCGCCGAGTTACTGATGCGATGTTCGTTGCGTCCGCGCGTGTCTTGAGCGGCTTTGCGCCGGCAATGCGCGACGAGAACGG
>CBFHBI010000785.1:0-1989 GCA_965653755.1 uncultured Blastocatellia bacterium | reverse complement strand
TGGTGGCGGTGCCTTCAGTGGGAAAGATCCAACGAAGGTCGATCGTTCCGCTGCTTATATGGCGCGTTACATTGCCAAGAACATCGTCGCTGCCGGTCTCGCCGACAAATGCGAAGTGCAACTCGCATACGCGATTGGCGTCGCCGAGCCGGTCTCGGTTTACGTGGACACACAGGGCTCGGGGCGAATTAGCGAAGCGCAGATTTCCGATCTCGTGCGCCGGCACTTCCCTCTGACACCGAAGGAAATCATTTCCGAATTAGATCTCCGTCGTCCGGTTTACAAAGCAACGGCAGCGTACGGTCACTTCGGACGCAGTGGCGACGGCTTCACCTGGGAGCGCACTGACAAAGCGGAAGCGCTGCGCGCGGCCGCGGGAGTCTAGTTCGGAGTCCCGCCTTCAGGCGGAATCTCTCAAATAAATGATTGCCGCCTAAAGGCGGTACTCCAAACATTAAAAAGGAAACTAAATGAGTACAGCAATGCCTGCGATTGAACACGACATAAAAGATATTTCGCTAGCGCCGCACGGCAAGAAGCGAATCGATTGGGCCGAACGCGAGATGCCCGTGCTGCGTCTTATCCGGGAGCGTTTTGGCAATGAAAAGCCTTTGCAAGGCGTGCGCCTCGTCGCTTGCGCGCACATCACGACTGAGACGGCAAATCTCGCGCGCGCGCTGCAAGCCGGCGGCGCTGAGGCTTTGCTGATCGCGTCCAATCCCCTTTCCACGCAAGACGACGTGGCGGCATGTCTGGTGAACGATTACGGCATTCCCGTCTTCGCGATCAAAGGCGAATCGACGGACACCTATCGCCGTCACGTGCAAACCGCACTCGAGTTTGGTCCGGACATCATCATCGATGACGGCTCCGACGTCGTGGCCACGATGATCAAGGAAAAGCCGGATCTTAAAAACAAGATCGTCGGCACCACTGAAGAAACGACGACCGGAATTGTTCGTTTGCAAGCAATGCAGAAGTCGGGCGTGCTAAGCTTTCCATCAATCGCGGTGAACAACGCACAGACGAAGCATTTTTTCGATAATCGTTACGGGACCGGCCAATCAACGCTCGACGGCGTGATCCGCGCCACAAACAGTCTGCTTGCCGGCCGCACGCTGGTCGTGGTTGGTTACGGTTGGTGCGGCAAAGGCGTGGCGCTGCGAGCGCGCGGCATGGGTGCGAACGTGGTTGTCACTGAAGTCGATCCGATTAAAGCCGTTGAGGCGTGCATGGACGGCTTCCGCGTGATGCCGATCGCGAATGCTGCTGCAGTCGGCGATATCTTCATCACCGTCACGGGTAATCGCCACGTCATCGATCGCGAACACTTTGCGAAGATGAAAGACGGCGCGATCGTCGCCAACAGCGGCCACTTCGATCTCGAATTGAATCTCGTCGCGTTGCGAGAACTCTCGGACGAACCAACCGACATTCGTCCTTTCGTTCAAGAGTACCGAAAGAAAGATGGCGCCCGTGTCATCGTGCTCGGTGAAGGACGCTTGATCAACCTCGCTGCCGCGGAAGGTCACCCGGCAAGCGTGATGGACATGAGCTTCGCGAACCAGGCTTTATCGGTTGAGTACCTGGTGAAGAACAAGGGCAAACTCGATCCCGGTGTGCACCTTTTGCCACCCGAAGTCGACCAGGAGATCGCAAGTCTGAAACTGAAAGCACTCGGTCTTTCGATCGACACGCTTACTTCAGAGCAGATTGAATACATGACGAGCTGGGAAACGGGCACGTAGTTCATTTGATATTTGGCATTTGAGATTTGTCATTTGCCATTTGAATAAGGAGAGTCGCGGAGATCCTTCGCGGCTCTTTTCGTTTCAGAAGTAATCAGCAGATTACAGTGATTTAGAAAGCGGGGATAACGGCCCCGCTGCTACTTCCCTTTCCAATCTGTGAAATCTGCGTAATCTGCGGATAAATTCCTACGGAACTATTTCAAACGCGAACGGCGTCGCCACACTCAATTGCAGAAAA
>CBFHBI010000784.1:0-1989 GCA_965653755.1 uncultured Blastocatellia bacterium | reverse complement strand
AGGGCGACGAGGAAGAACACCTCAAAGCTTTGCGCGCGCTGGAACATGCAGCTCCTTATGTCCGCAAGCAACTTGGATTTGCCTTGAACTTGCGGCATACTCCCGCGCTTCACTTCGTCCGCGACACCGTGGAAGAGAAAGCAACACGGGTTGACGCGCTGCTGGAAGGAATTGAGAAAGGAAGTGAATAGTGAATCGTAAATCGTAAATAGAAAGAACTATTCACGATTCACGATTTACCATTCACGGCATTATGCTTAGTCAAGTAGTTGAATTAATTGAAAAGAAGGATCGCTTTGCGATTACCTCTCACATAAGACCTGACGGTGATGGTCTCGGCTCATCTCTCGGCCTTTTCTGGCTCCTGAAATCGCTTAACAAGGAAGCTGAAGTCGTCATGCGCGACGCGGCGCCACAGGCGTATCAGCAATTACCGGCGGCCGAGGCGATTCGGGTCGCGCCGCGCGTCGGCGAGCAGTTCGACGCCGTGTTCGTCATCGAATGTTCGGACATCGATCGTCCAGGGCTCGAAGATCTGAAGGATCAATTCGTCGTCAACATCGATCACCACTCGACCACGGAATTGTTCGGCAGCATTAACTGGATCGACTCGACGGCCGCCGCCGTGGGCGAGATGATCTACAACCTTTGCAAGGCCACGGGCGGGCGCGTGACCAAAGAGATCGCTGAATGCGTTTACACCGCGCTACTCACCGACACTGGTTCGTTTCATTACTCGAACACGACCGAGCGTACTTTTAAGATCGCGTCCGAGTTGGTGCGCATCGGCGTCAAGCCCGCCAAGACCGCTGAAGCAATTTTCGGCAGTTACGAATGGCCCAAGATCGAACTGCTCAGTCAAGTGCTCTCGACGGCCCAGCGCGACACGACCGGCCACGTGGCCGGGATGTGGCAGACGCTCGCGATGCAGGAACAGACGCACGCCGCCGACGAAGACGTGTCGTCAACTATCCGCTGGCCGTCGGCGACGTCGAAGCCACTGCCTTGTTCAAGGAGACCGCTGCCGGAGTCTATCGCACCAGCCTGCGCTCGAAAGGCGACGTGAACGTGGCCAAGATCGCCGAGCAGTTCGGCGGCGGCGGACACCGCAACGCGGCGGGCTGCACACTCAATGGTAGCTGTGAACAGATCGAGCAACAGATCGTGCCGCTGCTACAGGATGCAATCAAGCGATCCAACGGGTCAAAAGATTTCACGGAAGACGCGCTGAAATAGCGAGTCAGTGGTCAGTGGTCAGTGGTCAGTGGCTCAAAACGTACAACTGACGACTGACTAATGACAACTGACAATCTCCAAAAGAAATACAAATGGCGCCGCGCTGATTATCAGGAAACCACGCGCGGACTGCTGATCGTTCACACCGGAAACGGCAAAGGCAAGACGACTTGCGCGCTGGGTTTGATGATGCGCGCCGCGGGCCAGGGCCTGCGCTGCTGCATTATTCAATTCATGAAGTCGCGCAACGATCGCTACGGCGAACATGTCTCGGCCGAGAAGCTCGGCATTGAAGTGCACACGATGGGCGACGGCTTCACCTGGGACACCAAGAATCCCGAGCAGGATCGACAGACCGCGCGCACCACCTGGAATCTTTGCGTCGAAAAATTACGAAACGGTGACTACGATCTGCTGGTCTTCGATGAACTCGTCTATGTGTTGAGTTATCAGATGCTGTCCGTTGACGAAGTTCTTTCCGAGATCGGATCCGCTCGTGAACGGCAACCATCGCTTCACGTAGTCGTAACTGGCCGCGACGCACCCCAGGAACTGATTGCTGCTGCCGATCTAGTAACCGAAATGACCGAAATCAAGCATCCATTTCAAGCTGGTATTCGCGCACAAAGAGGCATCGAGTTTTGATTCTGTTTCACATCACGCTTTTGTAGTAGCATACCTTTGATGACTTACATTGAAGTTGCTCAGGATCTGCGGGCTGGCAAACCGCGAAGTGGAGGGACAGGAATGACA
>CBFHBI010000783.1:0-1996 GCA_965653755.1 uncultured Blastocatellia bacterium | reverse complement strand
ACTCGAAGCCAATCGCGTCATCGGCCAACTCAACTCAGTGTTCTGGAGCTTCTGCGGCTTCATCCCCGCCGCCGAGACGTTTGCTGAAAGCGCCCTGCAAAAGCTTATCGATCGTCTTAAATATTATGATGTGCAGGGCGCGCTGCTGATTCCCGCGTCTGAACTCTGTCATCAATCAGTCGGGCTCGCCGCGCGCGCAATCGAACAAGCAGGCATTCCTACCGTGATCACGTCAGTCAGCCGGGCGGCGATGGAGCGCGTGCATCCGCCGCGCGCGGGTTATTACCAGGGCGAGTTTGGCTGCGTCGCCGGAAAGCCAAATTTTCCGGAATTCCAGCGGAGAGTCATTGAGGAATCGCTGCGCTGGCTCGAGCCGATGGGTGAACCGGGCATTCGCAAACTCACAGTCGAACTTGAAAGCCAGGTCGAAGCGGCGCGCGGGGAACGATAGTTTGATTTTGGAATCGGCCGGCTTAACGGCGCTTTGTAATCTGGTGGCTTTCGCAAGGTAAAAAAGCGGCGTCAAGCCGCCGCACTCCAAAATCTGGTCGAATGAAACGCACAATCCTTCGGTCTCTCGTCGTTATCATCGTTCTCCTATTCGCGTACCTTCTGCTGTGGCCGGTGCCGATCAATCCGGCTCGCTGGACTCCGCCGCCGGCGCCCGAACTCACCGGCATTTACGCGCCCAACTCTGACCTCTCAAAAATCGAGAGACTTCGTATCGATGGCAACAAACCTGAAGATGTCGCGTTCGATTCCGAAAGTAGAATTTACTGTGGTGATGAGAATGGACACATCTTTCGTTTTCAAGCCGACGGAACTAAACCAGAATTGTTTGCGGACACGAAGGGCCGGCCGCTCGGTTTGATTTTCGACGCGGCGGACAACCTGATAGTCGCGGACGCGATCGTCGGCCTGCTCTCGATTGGTCCGAACGGACAGCCAACTGTTTTAAGCACCGCAGCGGACGGCGTGCCGTTTCGTTGCACCAACGATCTCGACATCGCCCAAGATGGAATGATCTATTTCACCGATGCAACGTATAAATTTCCGCTTACGGAATTGAAGGCTGATTTCCTCGAGCATCAACCCAACGGCCGCTTTCTGTCCTACGATCCGAAAACGAAGCAGACGAAAGTCCTGCTGCGCGATCTCTATTTTGCGAACGGAGTCGCCGTCAGTCCTGATCAAACTTTCGTATTAGTGAATGAGACGGGCACTTACAGCGTGCGTCGCTATTGGTTGAGAGGCGAGAAAGCGGGACAGTCGGATGTTTTTATCGACAACTTGCCGGGATTTCCCGACGGGATTTCGTCAAACGGAAACGGAATATTTTGGGTATCCTTGGTCAATCGTCGTGACCCGGCGGTCGATTGGCTGATGGCCCATCCATTTCTGCGCAAGGTCGTTTGGCGTTTGCCTTCGTTCATCCAACCCGAAATCAAGCGCTATGCATTCGTGCTAGGTCTCGACAACAATGGAAAGGTCATCCGTAATCTTCAGGATCCTTCACCACAATGCTTCGCACAGATCGCCAACGTCGTCGAACACAAAGGCAATTTGTACTTCGGCAGCATCGGCGAGAGTGCTATCGGCCGCATGCCGGTGCCTAAGTAAGAAACTATCCGCAGATTCCGCAGATTACACAGATTAGAAAAGCAAGCCGGCATCATGTTCTTTCTGCGTAATCTGTGCAATCTTGCGGATTAATCCTTCCCTTCAAGTGACGCCGATCACAAATGCCCATTGAATTTGCTCGCACAGAGGCGAGAAATGTCCGATGATAATCAAGGTCTGTTTTGTGTATTGGCCCACGAAGTTCAGTGATAAGCGGTTGGCATTCACTTTGCAGACTTCCGAAACGCACATGTGTGTAATGCAATTGTTCTCAGGGAGATCATGAATGGCTTATCAGATACTTGAAGACTGCATCAACTGTGACGCGTGCCGTCCCGAATGCCCTACTGACTCAGTCAGTCAGGGCGAAGACACT
>CBFHBI010000782.1:0-1998 GCA_965653755.1 uncultured Blastocatellia bacterium | reverse complement strand
CGTCAGAAACAAAGCGATCATTTCCGTTACGTCTGCAACATCATCCACCACCAGAACGCGCTGTGCCTCAGACGCGCGTCGAGCCTTGGCCGCCGCACGGGTCTTGGCGCGTTTTGACGGCGTTTTGGCGAACGCTTTGTTAGGAGTAAGCGATTGATCCAGCTCAATCGGGAAAGCCGCATCGCTCTTGCGCGCTGTCTCAAGCTGAGTGGCAGTCATTAACTTGTTAGAGACGATCAGCGCATCGGGCTGACCCAGAATCAGCAGCCGGCACGCGCTGCCATCAAACTCTTCGCGGGGGATTAACCAGGGGGGACTTAATCTAACGCAAAAGGAAGGACCTGTCCACACGTGGAGAATAAAACGGCGATGAGGACCAATCGATTGAGATAGAACATGCATCGGTTCCCCTGCAGGCGCGCCGATAATAATCGAAAACGGGATAAATATCTCATGCTATTCTGGCGCGATGCTTGGGCCGGGAACAGCACGATTTCGTCTGATTGGTCTGTTGCCGTTCGCGTTTTTCGCGGCCCAAGTAGTTCACTATTGGCGGTTTGGCGGCCTGGGAAATTTGGCATGGATGTGCAACGTCGGAAATCTTTTGTTGGCGATCGGGTTGTTTCTAAATCACAAGGAACTGATTCGCGCGTCAGCTATCTGGACCATTCCGGGATTAGGGATCTGGATTCTGTACGTTGGGCTTCCCGGCGGTTGCACGTCCGCGCTGGCGCACGTCGGCGGAATCATCGTCGGGATGTTCGTGCTTAGCCGCGTGCGGATGGATCGCATCGCCTGGCTTTACGCCTTCGCCTGGTATCTGTTCGTGCAAGTCATCTCGCGCGTTTTCACTTCGCCTGACCTGAATGTAAACGTCGTTTACAGGATCCAACCTGGATGGCAGAACGCGTTCAGCAGTTACTGGAAATTTTGGCTGGTGATGACGATGGTCGTAGCCCTTGGTCTATGGCTGATCGGTTTGCTGCTCGCATTGATTTGGCCGGCGGCGAGTGTCAGAACCGGGACCGGTAGCGACCGGGCCATTTGACATTTGTCATTCGACATCTCTCATTTGCCATTTCAGGAATTCTATGCGCGACGATTCCAAGACACCTCCCGAATTTGTTCATGCCAGTCCAGCCGCAATCAAATTAACAAATGAGAGATGTCAAATGACAAATGATCCGGTCGCTACCTTCCGGTTCTGAAACTACTTTTTCAAAACTACCGCTTGCGGACTGAAGGTCACCAGGTGCCAACGCGACCAGGTGTGGACTGGTTCGTTGAAGATGCGAATGTATGCGGTTTCCAGATACATCTTCTCGGGAGTCGGCCATTCCAAACGCACGATGGGATTGAACGAAGCATGAAACATGCTGGCAGATGAATTTGAGGCCGACTGATCCGGTTTGTTCGATTCGACTTTCTTGCCCGGCAGTTTCTCTTCATACGCAGCCGACGCGGTCAAGAGTGTTTCATTCAATTTGATCCGTGCCTGCGTGGGCGCTTTGCTCGCGGCATCGTAAACGCCAATGTCTTGTCCAAACGCAGTCGCGATCTTCGACGAATCGGGCGACCAGACCGGGGGCGCTTCGGCCAGTTGATCGTCGAGCAGCCGTTCAGATCCGTCCGTTCCCACGACGCGCGGCCGGCCGGCCGGCGTCTTGAATTCCTTTTCGCGCGCGTCCCATTCGCTTTCTTTGCACGCGAGCGCCGCCAAAGCGTGACTGTCCGGCGCCCAGGTCAAACCGAAATAGATCAAGCCGTCGCGCGTCGTCAGCGGGCGCAATTCGTAACCGTCTTTGTTGCAAACGTAAATCTGTTCGGTGCTGAAGACTTTCAGCGGCGCGAAGGCTGGGCCAATCGTCGCCGTCGGGACGGGCGATGCTGAAGGCAGCACCGGTTCAGGCTGCAAATCGAGCGGGGTCGGACTCGGCTGTGCTTCAACGCTCTTACGGCCGACGAAGGCGATCATGCTGCTGTCCGCCGACCAGGCCA
>CBFHBI010000781.1:0-2000 GCA_965653755.1 uncultured Blastocatellia bacterium | reverse complement strand
CTGATGCCTGTCTTCCTGAGTTGTGGAGCCAAGGGCCTAAGGCCTCCAACGATCGAAGATACGGAGCTGCGCCACCGAGTTTAGCTATGAAGACGGATTAGAAAGGCTCGGGGCTTGTTTGGTTAGATTGTAGCGCATCAATCGAGAGAACGTCTTGTCAAAGTAGCGCGCCAACTTGCGATTTACTTGTCTGTTGATGACGTAACGTGAAGATGCAAGATCAAGCAAGGATCATTGCGGTCATGGTTTAACCTGGAAGAGGTGATAGTGCTTGGCGCCCTTTCTCAGCACCAGAACTTGCCCGTCGATAAAGTCTGAAGTTGAGATTGACTTGCGGGCGTCGTCTGCGCGCACATTGTTGACCGCCACACCGCCGCCTTGGACCAGACGCTTCGCTTCGCCTTTCGATGGCGCCAAACCTGAAGCGACTAACGCGTCCCCCAACGTGAATCCATCAGCGTCAACCTTTGATTTCTCGATCTCAGTCGAGGGCACGTCGGCAAAAATATCGAGAATTTCGCTGACGCTCAGGCCGCTGATTTCTTTGCCGAATAACACTTCGGACGCGCGCACGGCTTTTTCCAATTCAGTGTCGCCATGCAGCATCACTGTCACTTCGCGCGCCAGTCGTCGTTGGGCTTCGCGCTTTTCTGGCGCAGCCTTGACGGTTTGCTCTAACTCTTCGATTTGATCTTTCGACAGCCAGGTGAAGTATCTCAGATACGTAATCACGTCGCGGTCATCGGTGTTCAGCCAGAATTGGTAGAAGCGATAAGGCGAAGTCAGCTTCGCGTCGAGCCAAACGGCGCCCGCTTCAGTCTTGCCGAATTTAACTCCGGCTGAAGTCGTGACCAGCGGAAAAACCAGTGCGTGCGCGCGCGCCCCGCGCAACCGCCGAATGAGATCTACTCCAGCGAGGATGTTTCCCCACTGATCGCTGCCGCCCATTTGCAAAGTACATTTGTATCGATCGTGCAGCACCAGATAGTCGTAAGCCTGCAACAGCGGATAGCTGAATTCAGTGAATGAAATTCCATCTTCCGATTCTAGCCTGCGCTTAATCGCCTCTTTGCCAATCAGGTTGTTGACGGTGAAGTATTTCCCGACGTCGCGGAGAAATTCCATCATCGTAATCGGCCCCAGCCAATCAGCGTTGTTGATGATGCGCGCCGGATTGTCCTTGGCATTGAAGTCGAGAAAGTGACTGAGCTGTTCCTTGATGCCGATGAGATTTTCTTCGACCTGTTCGCGCGTGAGCAGTTGCCGCTCTTTCGTCTTGCCGCTGGGGTCGCCGATCAATCCGGTGCCCCCGCCCGCGATCGCGATCGGCGTGTGGCCGAGGCGCTGCAAACGTGCCAGTCCCATAATCGGCAGCAGCGACCCGACGTGCAGGCTAGCCGCCGTAGGATCGAAGCCGATGTAAGCGGTGACTTTTTCCTTCGCCAGCACCTCGCGCAGATCCGGCGTCGCTTCATAGAGCATGCCGCGCCATTCGTATTCATCGAATAAGTTCATAGGCTGTTGGCCCGTCATAATAGCAAGAATCGTGTTTCCGTACCGCTGTCGGAGCATCAACCTATCGCGGCAAGACAAACTGGGGTATAGTTCGCGCGGGTTCTACGATTGGCAGCGTCACCGTTTCAGCCCGACTAATTGCTGACTAGCTGACTCGTATGGATGTTCTCATCCCCGTCTTTGCCATTCTCTTCGTTCTGTTCGCGATCATTACCGTGCTCGGCCATGCCATCTGGCTGATGCTGGCGTGGATCTTTCGTTCGCTGCGGGGGCCAAAAAGTGAAGATCATATTCAGCCGCACTCGATTGGAAAGTCTACCGAGCATTTTTGTTTCAACTGTGGCGTCGCGCTGACGGTTCAGATGAAAACCTGCGGAGCGTGCGGCGCGCATCGGCCTGCGCTAAGTGAAGAAGAGCGCCTTCGCGAGCTTGGCATCGCATTGCGGCAGTTGGAACGTTTGCATCAAGCGGGCGAATACAAGTTC
>CBFHBI010000780.1:0-2011 GCA_965653755.1 uncultured Blastocatellia bacterium | reverse complement strand
TGTCCGCAGACTAATGGTTGATGCGTTCAATCTCGCGCGCGACGTCGATTCGGGTTCGGTGTAAGCCAACGGATGGCGTCTTCAAATACCACGCGTCGATGCGGCGATTCAATTCAGCCACCGCAACGCGAAACTGCTCCTCAGCCTGCTGCCATCGATCACGTGCTGATTGTTCGTTTGGGGTATGCAGCGCATTGTTCAGAACCATCCAATTGCGTTTGAGCAAGATCCGCGCGGCTTCCAATCCTGCATCGATGTCCTTGCGCTCTTCGATCCAAGCGGGCGCAAACCCGGCATTGCGCATCAGACGATGTGCAGTGCGCCAGTCCGGGTCTTCAAACGGGTTCTCGCTGAGATCGATTGGCTGACCTGCGCCCGACAGATCATCGAACTCACCGGCCTCCATCGCCTCGCGGATTTTCTTATCAATTAAAGATTCCCACGCATCCATCGTTGCCGCCATGTCTCCGTTTGAGATTACGATTGGCTCTGCTGTTACAACGCTTGCCGCGGCGCAATAGTTCCGCGGCGTGCTATGATCTCAAATCATGCCGGAGTCCTCCATCTCGCTTGAGACTCGCATCCTCGATCTGCCAAATCACGGGTTGCCGCGAATGGGCTTGCTGACCGCGCGCAAGTTGGCTACCGGCGTTGCCGCCATCTCCAGCGGCAAAGACATTAACCATGTCACTGTCGAGGACCTGCTGCACGACCTGCCGATGCGTTATGAAGATCGTTCGAAGTTAACGCGCATTCGAGATTTGACTGACGGGATGGAAGCGTCGCTGGAGCTATTTGTGAAGTTGTGTCAGGGGCGTCCGGTCGGAAAATGGCGATCGTATCGCCAGCGGCTTTTTATTTTTGAGATTTCCGCCACCGATCGCGAGCGAAGCGGCAAAGACGTCGTTGTCTGGATGTTTCTATCCGGCCCGAGCGCGAAAAACATCATCGAGAATTACGAGAAGAAATTCCGGCGCGGCGTGCGTTTTATCGCCTTTGGCCGTTGGGAAGCAGACGCCGCGCGGCGAACGTTTTCACTCCGATTGAATAAGCCGGACGAGATTGAAGTGCTTCTGCCGATTGCAGAATCACTGCCGATAAATACTCCGACGGGTAACGCTGACGAAGCTTTAGAACTGGAAGATTCGCGAGCGGTGGCGGCGATTCACGTCGGCCGCCGCGTCCCGATTTATCGAAAGATTAGCGACGTTCGTCCGAAGCAGTTGCGCGAAATTATTCACACGCTGCTCACCACGATTTCCGAGCGGACGATCAAAGAGACTTTGCCGAGCGATCTGCGTAAACGTCAACAGTTGATCAATCGAACCGAAGCCTTACGCGAGATTCACTTCCCGTCCGACAATTCGTTGCTCGAGGAATACGAGAACGCGCGCAGTCCGGCCCATCGTCGTTTGATCTTTGAAGAATTGTTCTGGTTGGCGCTCGGCCTGTCGGTCAAACGTGGCCGGCGAATCAAAGAATCAAAAGGCGCCCCGATTAAGATCGACGACGCGATCAAAAGAAGGATCGCATCGGTATTGCCCTTCAAATTAACGGATGCTCAACGGCGAGTCGTCAAAGAGATTTTTCGCGACCTGCGCTCCGAGGCGCCGATGAACCGGCTGTTGCAAGGCGACGTGGGCAGCGGCAAGACGATCGTAGCTATCATCGCGATGCTTACCGCGATGGAGAACAATCATCAAGCGGCGCTGATGGCGCCAACCGAGATTCTCGCCGAACAACACGCGCGCAACATCAAGCGCATTCTGGCGGCGAGCCCATATCGAATTGAGTTGTTGAGCGGCTCGCTCAAGTCCGGCGAGAAGAAACGTCTGCGCGCAGCCATTGTCGCCGGTGAAGTTCATGCCGTCGTCGGTACCCACGCACTGATTCAGGAGAGCGTCGCTTTCAAACAGCTGGGGCTCGCCGTGATTGACGAGCAGCATCGCTTTGGGGTGATTCAGCGCGCCGAGCTTCGCGCGCGGGGCATGAATCCCGATGTGCTCGTAAT
>CBFHBI010000779.1:0-2016 GCA_965653755.1 uncultured Blastocatellia bacterium | reverse complement strand
CAACCCAGGACTTAGCGCCACTGAAGCGAACAGTCGTTTGGAATTACTCGGCGCCAGCGCCAGGTTTGATTGAATGATGTTCTCGGGCAGTCCGCCGCTTAACTGCCGCCAGGTCTTGCCGTTATCAGTCGATTTGTAAACGCCGCCGCCGTCGCCGTTCCAGGCGCCGTTCTCCCATGGCCCTTGTCGCGCTTCCCACAGACCGGCGTAGGCAACGTCCGGATTCGCGGGATCGAAGATCACATCAGCGCCGCCAACGTTTTCGTCTTTGTAAAGAACCTTGTCGAAGGTCTTGCCACCGTCGGTAGATCGAAAGATGCCCCGCTCGGCGTTTGGGCCGTAAGGATGACCGGCGACTGCATCCAGAATCGTATTCGCATCTCGCGGGTCAACCGCGATTTGCGGAATCTGTTGTCCGTCACGGAGTCCGAGATGCGTCCAAGTCTTGCCGGCATCGATCGATTTATAGATGCCGTCGCCGACCGACAGATCAGGACGCTGCAAACCTTCGCCACTGCCAACATAGATAATGTTCGGATCGGACGAGGCTACCGCAATGCTGCCTACTGAGCCCGTCGGTTGGTCGTCGAAGATCGGATTCCACGTGCGGCCATAATCATCAGTCTTCCAAACGCCGCCATTCACTTGCGCGATATAGAAAACGTTCGGCTGCGAAGGCACTCCGGCAACCGCGCGCGTGCGACCGCCGCGAAAAGGACCGATGCTGCGCCAGTGCAACGATTTGAATAGATCAGGACTGAACTGCTGGGCCAGCACCGGCACGGCGCAGCAACAAACGATAAGAATGACGACCAGATATGCGACTCGACGACGCGACGAACGGAGAAGTTGATTCATTTTAATTATCCGAAATGTTATTGGAACGACCGCAGGCGCGCATAGTATCGAATTGGTTTTGATTTGTCATGCGTGTCCGAAGCCCGACCGTAAGGGAGGGCAGGCTTCGATACGAATGCGCCAGATGAACAGAGATGACACGCATGAGCGAAGACAAGATTTCCATCCGTGTCATCCGCGTTTATCTGTGGCTAATTTCTTGCGCGCGCAGCCCTTCCTCACGGTCGGGCTTCTGACACGTGATATCGTTACGCGCATTATGAGTGTCCTGGTTCTCAGCGAAGAAGACGTGCAGCGTCTGCTGCCGATGAGTGAATGCATCGATGTGATGGAGCGAGCTTTTAGCGCGCTGGCGCGCGGCGAGGTGGAGCAACCGTTACGGACCATTTTTCGGCCGCCGCACGTCAAAGGCGTGATGGCGATGATGCCTTCGTTTCGTGGAGGTCAAACGCCGCTCTTTGGCCTGAAGGCAATCTGCGTTTTCCCAGGCAACGCGGCAACCGGAAAAGACGCGCACCAGGGCGCGGTCATCTTGTTTGACGGAGCGACTGGCGAAATGCGAGCCATCGCCAACGCCTCAGCCATCACCGCGATTCGCACGGCTGCGGTCAGTGGACTCGCGACTAGACTGCTGGCGAAACCAGACGCATCGACGCTTGCGATCATCGGCGCCGGCGTGCAAGCGCGAGCACATCTCGCAGCGATCGCCTGCGTCCGAAAACTCGACCAGGTGCGAGTCGCTGCAGCCCGAAAAGAGAGCGCCGAGCGATTCGCCCGCGAGATGCAATCGCAAGTTGCTTGTCCGATCCAGCCGTGCGAAACCGCCGAGGCCGCGGTGCATGACGCCGATATAATCGTCACTGCTACTACTGCGCGCGAACCTGTGATTCAGCGGAAATGGATTGCGCCGGGCGCGCACATCAACGCCATCGGCACCTTCTCGCCCAAGGCGCGCGAACTCGACACCGCGACCATGGCTTCGTCTTCTGTCTTTGTTGATCGGCGAGAGTCAGCTCTCAATGAAGCCGGCGACTATCTAATCGCGGCCAACGAAGGCGTGATTGGACCAGAAGACATTCTGGAACTTGGCGACGTGCTATTTGGAAAACTCCCCGGGCGTACAGGCGCCGAGGAAATCACCGTTTTCAAATCACTCGG
>CBFHBI010000778.1:0-2017 GCA_965653755.1 uncultured Blastocatellia bacterium | reverse complement strand
AATTTTGGATAGGCGCAAACAGTTCCCACGGCGACGAATTTTCTGACGCCATGCAGCCGCGATTGTTCAATGAGCTGCGCGCCCATCATCAAATTGTCATAAAAAAATTTGCCTGGATTTCTTTTGTTGTGGCCGATGCCGCCGACAACGGCCGCCAAATGAACCACCATTTCAGGCCGGGCGTCTGCGAGCAGCCGCACGATGTCGGCTTTTTCCACGAGATTGTATTCATGACTGCGCGGCACGACGATCTCAACGTTCCGCGCCTTCAACTTCTTTTGCAGAAACTGTCCGAGGAAACCGGCCCCGCCTGTGACTACGACCCGTTTATAGGGAAACGAACTATCCAATTGATGAGCAACTCCGCCTCTTGATTATCGCGTACGCCGAAAGCTTGCCAATGAGCTTGAAGCTTGGCTATGGTATCAAAACTTGGAATCGATGAAGAAACGCCGGTAGTTACGGCTAAAGTTTGGACCAGAGGCAAAGTAGCTCACGCGATGACAAAGACGGCATTGATATCTGGAATTACCGGGCAGGATGGTTCCTTTTTGACGGAGCTGCTGCTGGAAAAAGGTTATGACGTGTACGGCATCATTCGCCGTTCATCGTCGTTCAATACAGATAGAATCGATCATCTCTATCAAGATCCGCATAATAAAGAAACGCGTCTGCGGCTGGTCTTTGGCGATCTGAATGACTCGAGTTCGCTCAACACGATTCTGCGCCAGGTTAAGCCGGACGAAATCTACAACCTCGGGGCGCAGTCGCACGTGCGCGTAAGCTTTGACATTCCCGAATACACCGGTGAAGTGACGGGCTTGGGCACGGTCCGCTTGCTCGAAGCCATTCGCGAAATCGGGATTCAGCCCAAGTTCTATCAGGCATCCTCTTCCGAGCTTTACGGCAAAGTAAGCGAGACGCCGCAAACCGAAAAGACGCCGTTTCATCCGCGTTCGCCGTACGCCTGTGCCAAGGCGTACGCGTATTACATCACCGTCAACTATCGCGAGTCATACGGCGTTTTTGCCTGCAACGGAATTCTTTTCAATCATGAGTCCGAACGCCGTGGTGAAACCTTCGTCTCACGAAAGATCTCCCGCGCGGCGACCCGAATCAAGTTGGGTTTACAGGACAAGCTGTATTTGGGAAATCTCGACGCCTGCCGCGATTGGGGCTATGCGAAAGATTATGTTGAGGCGATGTGGTTGATGCTGAACGCCGACCGCGCGGACGATTATGTAATCGCCACCGGCGAAGTACATTCGGTCCGCGAATTTGTCGCCAAGGCCTTCGGCTACCTCGACCTGGACTGGCAGCGATATGTGGAAATTGATCCGCGATACTTCCGGCCTGCAGAAGTAGACAACTTGTTGGGAGACGCCGCCAAGGCAAGGCGGGAACTGGGTTGGGAACCAAAGGTCAGTTTCGATCAACTCGTCAAACTAATGGTCGATCACGATCTGCGCCTGGCGCAACAGGAAGCTGCAGCGGCAGAATCAAGTGGCGCCGCCGCTGCGCAAATCGTTTGAGCTCGCCTAATTCACCTGAAAAATTCTCCGATGACCTCAACCACGTACTCTTGTTGCTCGTCTGACAACTCGGGATAAATGGGCAAGGCTATCGTCTCGTTGGCGGCGGCTTCGGCGTGCGGAAACTCACCTGCGCGGTAACCGAGATCGGCAAAGCATTTCTGCAGATGAAGCGGCACCGGATAATAAATGTCGCAACCGATTTCTCGCGTGCGTAAGTGCTCGCGCAACCGATCGCGCGCGTCCGCCGGAACGCGAATCACATACTGGTGAAACACGTGCCGGCCATCGCTCCTGACGTATGGCGCCGTCACCTGCTCGCCGAGACCCGCGTCGGCAATTAACCTGTCGTAACGACGCGCCTTGTGCTGACGCGCGCGCGTCCAATCGTCAAGATAAGGCAGCTTCACGCGCAGGATTGCCGCCTGAATCTCATCCAGCCGGCTGTTAATCCCCACCGCCTCGTGATGATATTTTTGGTTTTC
>CBFHBI010000777.1:0-2020 GCA_965653755.1 uncultured Blastocatellia bacterium | reverse complement strand
TTGTGCATCCTGACGGCCTTCCTGATTTTGTGTTTGGGCTTGCTGGCGGATTTGATTATCCGGCGAACGCATTTGTGAGATCGAGCAGTGGATAGCTCGCGTCGCGAGGCGCGATCACCGACACCGGCAAAGGCCATTTGATCGCAAACGCCGGATCATCCCAACGGACGCCTCGCGCCGCTTCTGGATGATATGCCTCGGAGATTTGATAGAAAATTTCAGTATCATCGGTCAGCGTCTGATAGCCGTGCGCAAAGCCTTCGGGCACGTACAACATGCGACGGTTGTCGCGGGTCAATTCCGCTGCGACCCATTGATAACGAGTCGGGGAATCGCCCCGCAGGTCGATAGCCACATCGTACATCGCGCCGCGCGTGCAACGCACAAGCTTTGCTTCTTCGTACGGCTTGGTTTGAAAATGCATACCGCGCACCGTGCCGCGGTGTTTATTGAACGAGATGTTGCATTGAGCCAAGCGTGAATTGAGACCCTGCTTTTCAAATTCATCGGGCAACCACGACATGGCAAAAAAGCCCCGTTCATCCTCGATAATCTCGGGTTCGATTATGAATACTGTTTGAAGTTCTGTCTGTCGAAAGATCATCGCATCTAAACGATATCGGCAAATTGTTTTTCCATCCGACGAAACGAAAACGCGGAATAGATCAATATCACTAGCGTTTCTACAACGGAAATTCCCAGTATCTTCCACTCAAACGCCTGCTGTGACAGCAGCGCAACACGGAAGTTCTCGACTATGCCAGTGACCGGATTAAACATCAGAATGGTCTGCCATTTCGGCGGCAACATATTCAATGGGTAGATAACTGCCGAGGCAAACATCCAAAGTTGAATCAGAAAGGGGATCGCATAGCGAATATCGCGATACTTCACGTTCAACGCCGACAGCCACATGCCCACTCCCAGGGCCAGCAGCGTACTTAGAGCGACAAGCACCGGCACCATCGTGATGGCCCAGCTAAGATGTACGCGGTAATAAGCCATCAAGACAATTTGCACCAGGAACGCGAGTACGAGATCAACGACGCTGGCTGCGACCGCCGCGGCCGGAATAATCATTCGCGGAAAATAGATTTTCGTGATGAGACTGGAACTTCCCACCAGGCTATTACCGCTGTTCGTGACGGCGTTGGCGAAGAAAGTCCAAATCAATAACCCCCCGTACGCAAAAATCGGGTACGGACCATCGGTTTTGATTCCAGCTAAACGGCCGAACAATAAGGTAAAGATCAGCATCGTTAAGAGCGGTTGCAGAATGGCCCAGGCGGCGCCGAGCAGGGTTTGTTTGTATCGCACCTTGACGTCGCGCCAGGTGAGAAAGTAAAGCAGCTCGCGATAGGCCCAGAAATCTTTCAGGCCCAGCGAGACATGCGATTTGCCGGCTTCGATTACGACTGTCGTCGACGAAGTCGCGGGCGGACCGTTCCGGTCGGGACGGTCTGCCTGGCTTTCTGCCGGTGCGGTTGACGAGAGTGCTTCAGGTGTCACTGCTAAAAGCTGTCGCTTGATGGATTAACTGCGCAGTTCGACAAAGTCTAGCAGTCCGGTGTTTTAGAATACAACCGTTGATTCAGGCCAGCGGCGACCACTGGCGTTGACAGCGCCAACGTTGGTAAATACTGTAAACTTCCAAAGAAAACGTCCGATCATGAAAGCGATCACGGAATGAGGCGACTGTTTATTACCGGCGGCGCGGGATTTATCGGGTCGGCGTTCGTCAGACTGGCGTTGACTGAAATGCCTGACTGCGAAGTCATCAACTTCGACGCGCTCACGTACGCCGGCAATCTCGATAATCTAGCCGGAGTCGAAGGCCGCAGCGGTTATCGTTTCATTCACGGCGATATTGCGAATCGCGACGCAGTCATGGCGGCCTTGGATCCAAATGTCGAGACAATCGTCAATTTTGCCGCCGAGTCTCACGTCGATCGAAGCATCGCCTCGGCAGATGAATTCATCAGGACAAACGTGCTGGGGACGCAGGTCCTGCTCGATTGCG
>CBFHBI010000776.1:0-2027 GCA_965653755.1 uncultured Blastocatellia bacterium | reverse complement strand
CAAGCTGGGAAACCGACGCCGTGTTTTCTAGACTGTCTTGACACCACGCCTGGCTTTTTTTCTGAACACGTCGTCAATCTAATCAAACAGGTCCGCAACTCGCTCGTAAAAGGAGTCCCCGATGACGCACGCACCCCGACGTTTGCTGATCGTTCTAGCTACCATCCTTGTTTCTTATTGCCTGAGTTTTCCGATCGTGAAACCAGTCGCGCTGCTTTCGGCGTGCGAAATGCCGCCGCGAGAGAAGTGCAAGTGGTATCACGAAAACACCTTCGTTTATGGCGGCAAGATCGGCGATAAAGAGAGAAAGGCACTGGACAAGCTGCTCGATGCGTTGGTGAACGCAGTTGACGCGGGAGCAAACGAAGTGGCCGCGGTCAAAAAGGCGATCGATGAATTGGGTCCGGCCGGCGATGTGGTTGACGTGGTGCTGGTTTATGTCTGCGAAGATGAGGACGGAAAAATCCACCGAAAGAAGGTGACGCTCGATAACACCGAGAACATTCACTGGGCGGCGAAAGCCGCGAAGGATCCCGACAACGCGCGCAGTCAACAAACAATCATCGCAAAATACGGACAGGGCAGTTGCTGCAAGCCAAAAACACAGACTCCAAATGCAGTAAAGAATCAGACTGACAATGGAGCCGTGCGCACGAGTTTCCAAACACCGCAAGGCGAAGTAAAGGTCAATCTCCCGGATGACATGGCGGCCGGCGACACAGTCTCAGGGACAGTTACTGTCGAGCCCGCCGGCAATAGCGATGCGTCGCGCGGAGAGAACCAGAAAGTACTCGAAGGCTGTGTGATCGAGTTGGAAGGCCAGAAGACCAAGGTCAAAGACAAAATCTTTATTCGGACTATTCCGATTGCGCTCACACCTAACTCAAGAACCCTTTCGCTGAGCTGTGATGGCCAACCGGACACGAACGCCGAAATTCCAATCTCCGCCACTCAGCCGCCGGCGCCGAAACAGTTCACCGTGCCGACCGGCGGACAACAAGGACAGAACATTCAAATCATAGGCAGCTGTAACGGACTCTTTTCCACAGAGGACGTCGTGAATATTGGCGGCACGGCGGCGCCGCCGATTGCTGAGTCGCCACGCAAACTCATCGTACAGGACATCAGTGAAGCAACCGGTCCAACGAAAATTGAAGTTAAAGAGAACGGCGCAACCATGGACTGCCCATTCCGCAATATCGGCATTAAGTTGTCGGCGCCTAAAACTGATTTACGTCGCGGTGAAAAGACTATGCTGCAAGTGCAAGTAATGGGACTTCAAGGAATCAACCAACCGTTGCCGCTCGATCTTGTCAATCAATCGCCGAGTATCATCAACATGGGCGGCGGAGTCTCACAGCACACAACTATCAATCCCTCAGCGGTCCAACCGAACGGCACGTGGTCCACCGATCGCAACCTCACGGGAATTCAGGCTGGCGCATTCAACATTACCGGCACGGTAACCTGGGGGGATACTTGCAACGGCGGTGTTGGGGGACCAATCGCCGGCGGGCCGACCGCTCAACCAACGCCAACGCCCCTCGTGCCGACAGACGCGGCCAACGGCGAAGTCTGCAAATGGATTAACTACAAAAGCTATCGCGCCGATGAATTCAAACGCGTCGATTCGACAAGCGCGAACCTGGCTGTGGCAGGCGTAACCGCCGGCGGCGGCCGAGTCGCGGTTTCGTATCACTGCAAGGCAGCCGGCACGTTCGTCTTCATCGTCAGAAAGGACACTCCGCCGCCGGACGTGGGGTCGGTAACTTGCAAATGAGTGAGGTCGAGGTCTTCACGTCGAGGCGTCGCTATCGCCTGTGAGAATCGCCGCCAGATTTTTGGTGAATAACGATCGTGGCATCACGTGATCGAAGCCGGCATCCTCTGCCGATTGTTTGAGTTCAGTCTGAACGTGAGAAAAGAATCCGAGCAACGGAATGGTTTGCGTAGCCGGATCGTCCTTCAACGTTTTCGCCAGGCTTAACAAGTCCAGCTTCTCCGAGTGAAGATCACAAATGATCAGC
>CBFHBI010000775.1:0-2032 GCA_965653755.1 uncultured Blastocatellia bacterium | reverse complement strand
GTACGGGGCCTCGGTATTCCTGAGCGCTGGGCCGCTATTCGTCCTTACATGCCATTCTCGTCGTGGCTGGGGGTGGTCCTTGCAGTGATTGAGTTGTTTCTTACGCCTCGCACGGAAACACGCGTGCGGTTTCACGCTTCACAGGCGCTGGTGCTGCAAGCAGCCATCCTGGTGTTGACGTCTTTTTTGGGATTCGTCGGACTGATTACTCAGAGCAGATTCTCCGGCGCCACTCTGTTTTTCTTAGCCAGTTTCGTCTTTCGTTGGATTGCCGTCGCCAAGGTTTGGAAAGGCAAACCTTTCGTCATCGCCGCGCTCGAGCAACCACGCAAGTGGCTTGACGAAAAGCTGGGACCGCGCAAATAATCTTCGCATCACTTCCCCGTAAAACTGCCAGTCGCCGGCATCGGCAAAACCATAGTAAAACGTCGCCTTCTGCTATTGGACCAAGGAGTCTGAAATGAACACGTCGATCTTTAAAGGTGCAATGAAGGCGCTCGTCTCAGCAGTCATCATCTCAATCGCAATCGCGACCATGCCGATTGCAACTCCAGCGCAAACCCAGATCAAACTTCATAGCAATAAGTTCTCGCCCAGCGACGACATCAAGCTGGGCCAGCAGGCCGCTGCCGAAGCTGAGAAGCAAATGCAGTTGGTGCGCGATCCTGAATTGGCCGGGTATCTCGAGCGGGTGGGCCAACGACTCGCAGGTTCGATTCCGCAGGAGTTTCAGCATCCTGATTTTCAGTACTACTTCAAAGTTGTTAATGCGAAGGAGATCAATGCTTTCGCTTTGCCCGGTGGGCCGATGTACGTCAACAGCGGCACGATCGTCGCCGCCAAGACCGAAGATCAATTGGCCGGCGTGATGGCGCATGAGTTGAGTCATGTGGCGCTGCGCCATGGAACTGCTCAGATTACTCACGCACAGAAGTTCCAAACGCTGTCCGGAATCATGGGAATGGGTGGCCAGATTCTTGGTGGACCGATTGGAAGCATCGCGCAGATGGGTTCGCAAGGCGTCGGCGTGTACTTATTGAAGTTCAGCCGTGAGTACGAAACCGAAGCGGACTTGCTCGGCGCGCGCATCATGGCTAATGCCGGTTACGACCCGCGCGAACTCGCGAATATGTTTCAGACAATCGAAAAGCAAGGCGGCAGTGGCGGTCCCAGTTTTCTCAGCGATCACCCAAGTCCAAAGGATCGCTACGCGAGAATCAATCAGGAAGCACAGGCGCTGACGATCAATACCGCGGCGACACCCGACAAGCACGATTTCTTAATCGCGCAGCAGCGATTAACCGGACGCGGCAGCGGACAGGCTTTTACCGGCAATCAAGCTTATTCAAATCAGGGGTATTCGAATCCCGGCGCGCAAGCTGCGAATGTTGGCAACCAGGTTTATGCGAATCCTAATTCTCAAGCTCCAAACCCGCGTGGTTCCGTCAATCAGCCGAATGTCAATGCCGCCAACAACGGTGCCCTGCCCAAACCCGGCGGGCGCGTCGATCCGCCATCGCCCAATTTAAAAATTTACAAAGAAGAAGTGTTTGCTGTCAGCGTGCCCGATAACTGGCAGGAACTCAACGAGCAGAGTGGACTGTGGTTCGCGCCCAGAGGCGGCTACGGCGCTGTGAATGGTCAGAATGTGTTCACTCACGGCGTAAGCTTCGGGGCCATCCAGATGAAGGGCAAGAGTTCACAGCAGGCGACCGATGAATTCATCAAATCGATGACACAGGGAACCAAAATGAAGGCGCGCGGCGGTTTCGTGCCCATGAATAACATCGCCGGTCGCAACTGGCAGCTAATCACCTTCGATAACACCAACGAGGCCACCGGCCGGCCGGAACTCGTAAACATCGCCACGACGCCGCTGCGAACCGGCGATCTGCTCTACATGATTGCGGTCTGTCCGACTGATGAATACTCGAAATATCAGGGCACGTTTTTAGCGATCCTACGTTCGATTCAACTGACTGATTGATCGCATCAGTTCGGGGCAGTAGCCCGACCGTCAGGGAGGGCGTTC
>CBFHBI010000774.1:0-2033 GCA_965653755.1 uncultured Blastocatellia bacterium | reverse complement strand
AATTCGCGACGTGGCGATTGTCGACCTTGCGAAATCAACCGAATTACGCAGTTTGATTTCACAATATCTGATTAAGGAATGAAGGCATTAGTGTTTGCGTGCGTTGGATTGATGACTGTGGCAGCAAACGCGTTCGCTCGTATCGGAGAGGATGAACAGCAGATCAAGGCGCGCTTTGGGGAACCGGGAAAGGATTTGGGCGCGCATGGCGAGATTCACGAACTCGGTTACGTCGGCGGCGGTTTTCTAATTTTGGTCGACTTTGTAAATGGGATCAGCCAGCGCGAAGGATTTACTAAACCCGATACCTCGCCGCTAACGGATCAGAATATTAAAGATATTCTGTCAATGAGCGCGGCCGAAGGAACGACCTGGCAGGAAGTGACCGCTAAAGGTGGCGACAAATTGTGGAACCGTTCTGACAAAAAGGTGGTCGCGATTTTGCCGGCAATGGGAAAATTCCTTTTTGTCCAGGATGTAACTTTCGTCCAGCCCAAGTAGGCTTTAATCCAGCCGCTGGAGCGACGGAATCCCGTAGTTTTCCTGCAAATCGGGAGCCTCAGCGGCAATATCTTTGGCGTCGAGTTCGATTTGTTTGGGATCTTCTTCAGTCTCAATCTTAATGAAGCCACCTTCGATCGGTTGTTTGATCGCGGCGGCAAGGTCGTTGAGTGATTTGATCTCCTTACCGTTCACCTTGGTCACCGTCAGATAGGAGACTTCGTCGTAGCCGATGGTGTTATTGGCCGGGAGTACCTGGCTCAGAATCACGATGCGGCGATACTCACCGGGAAAAAGTTCCGATTGGAACCGGTCGAAATAAACAAATCGGGCCGGAGCTTCGCGCTGCCAATTAGGACCCCATTCTTTCAGATACTGGCGAGACAGCTCTTGGAAAATAAGACCGCCGAGCACGATATACTTCGGCGCTTCGTCCAGGGTGTAGGGCGGGCTGACGTAATCTTTCGCGTCACGATGCTCGAGTGTGACTTTCAACTCCATCGGCTTGCCTTCACGTTGAATTTGAAATGGGATGACGTCGCCGGAATAGGAATGCGCGCTGATGAGATTTGTGAACTCGATTTTGCCGTAAAGAGGATCGACATAGTTACCGTTTTGGTCGATCTCGTGATTGCCAATAGCGGTGATAATGTCGCCGACTTGCATTCCGGCTTTCGTCGCAGGCATGTTCGGCTCGACGCTGGTGACATAAACGCCGCCCGGTTTGCCGGTCTGACCGGCAAATTTTCGTAGCTGCGGATCTCGCGTTGGGAAAAATGAAAAACCGACGGACGCAAATCCGCGATAGTGTTCGCTCTCTGCTTCCTTCAAGAAGTGCGTGATGATCGGTGCCGGGATGGCGTCGATGAGCTGGGAACGTGGATCGTAGCGCAACAGCAAACCGGCCAGTTTGTTATTCTTTACCAGCGGAATCGTGTAACTGTTTTCGCGATACTGCATCGGCAGACTGATCCGGTAGGTGAGAAATTGGCCGACATCGGCCGGATATTTCGTCATTTGAATTGTCGTGACGAGACCCTCGGTCGCGACGAGCGCGCCGGTCGGCTCCAATTGCCACGCCGCGATTCGATCGCCCACCGCCGTGTCGGTCGCGATTTCGAGCGGCGAAATGCCGTCAAGGAAATTTTTCTCAGTTGGCTCGAGCAACGCCAGGTTCGCTTCGTAGTCGATTACTTCCACGTTGGCGGCCGTTTTTTCACCGGACTCCGCTTTCTCGAGCTCTACGTAATTCTGATTTAAAACCAGATCCGCCGTGACAAGCACGCGGCCTTTGGAAAGAACAGCGCCGAGCGCGCGCTTCGAGACCGGCGCTTTCTTTTGCCACGGCCTGAAATAATCGTAAGGCTGCCCGGTCACGTTTACGCGCACCAATGAAAGCAACTTTTGTTTAACGTCCTTGTTCGACGGCGGTGCCGGGGCAGGCGAGCCCGCTTCCTTTTTGGCGACGGCAACGGTCGCAATGACCGAGATCAAACTGAGGCTGAGGATTAACTTTCGCATTTTACTGCATC
>CBFHBI010000773.1:0-2036 GCA_965653755.1 uncultured Blastocatellia bacterium | reverse complement strand
GGTACTACGCGGCCATGACCGCAACGGTAAACGGACCGGATAACCAGGCGTACAAGCCGCCGTTTGCTTTTACTGGCGCTCCGCCGGGAGTTGGGTTTTTCTTTGGCAAGAACCTGGTCGCCTACGGTGAGCTGGTTTATGACTGGAAAAAATTTGACATCAAGACCAGCTTTCCACCCGGCACTTTCGTGCCGCCACAGCGTTACACCGAAGTAAAGGGGAGGGCCATGCCGCCACCTCAACCGAATCCGTCGCCCCCGCCGTGTGCGTCGCCGCAACCAACTCCCTCGTCTGGGGCCGAGGCGTCCGCGCCGCCGGCGGTGCCGAATTGCATAGTGTGCCATACGTCCGACACGACCAAATCGGTGACGTTTTATATCGAAAGAAGGCGCATCGCTGCCGTCCTCGCGATCAAAAAGAAGAAGGGTTGAGAATGCAGACGGCTAAGAGTGAGGAGCATCTTTGAGATCAATCCGGCTGCATCGGACGAAGAGGGCGATTATGATAGTTGCGAATCTGGTGTATCATTCGCCGCTTCTTTAACCAGAATCGCGATGTCCAAGAGTCTTCTCTATCGTTTATTCGGTGTCGGCAGAATTCCGAAGTTGCTTGGTGACCGGCTGCGGATGGAAGGCATTGTGGTTGCCGACGAAGGGATTGCCGGGTCGGTGACCTTTCGCGACTTTCGCGCGCCGGGAAGGTATTCATCGTGGCGGAAACAAGCATTCGTCGGTTCGGTGATTGTCACAAACATTCGTCTGGTCGCGTTGATGCAATCGCGATTTGCGGTCGATGTGCCGTTCACTGACGCGCGCATTCGCCGGCTTCAGATTTCACGCGAACGCGATCGGCTCGTGATCGGCTTTGACGCCAGCCTGTTTCATGACGATTGGTCAGGCACGATTGAATATCGCTACCGAACGTCGCAAGCTGCGGAGATAATCAAATGGATTCAGGACCTCTCACACACATGAAGCGCAAGTCTGTTTTAATTTTGTGCGCAGTCATGTTGCTCTCCACGACGTTCGTCGCGTTAACGGCGTCACCTGCGCAACAGGCCTCGTCGCTCGTTGGCGACTGGACTGGAGACTCGATTTGCGCCGGCGGCAATCCGTCGTGTCATGACGAGCACGTCGTCTATCACATCTCGGTGGATTCGGCGGACGCGACGAAAGTGAAAATCGCTGCGGATAAGATTGTCGATGGCAAACCTGAACCGATGGGCGAAGTCATTCTCAAATATGATGCAGCGAAGCAGACACTCACCGGCGATCTGCAGACTGCGAGATATAAAGGCATCTGGGAATTCACGGTCAAAGGCGACATTATCGAAGGCACGTTAAGCATTTTCAGTCCTGAGAAAACTGTCGCCCGCCGCATCAAGGTGCAGAAGAACGCTGCGACTCCGAAGGACTCAAACATGGCTCATCATGCAAACGGAACATTCGAGGTGAAACTGACGCCGCAGGACGATAAGTCTGATGATAAGACGACGGGGCGCATGACGATCGACAAGCAATGGCACGGCGACCTCGAAGGCACGAGCAAAGGCCAGATGTTGACCGGCGGCGATCCGTCGAAAGGCTCGGCCGGCTATGTGGCGATCGAAAAATTTTTGGGCACGGTCGGCGGACGCAAAGGAAGTTTCATCCTGCAACACAACGGGATCATGAATCGCGGCGCAGCTGAATTGACCGTGACGGTGGTGCCCGATTCAGGTACCGATGAATTGACAGGCATCACGGGAAAGCTGACGATCAAAATTGAAGCCGGAAAGCACCTATACGAATTTGACTACACCATTCACTGAGCCAGGACGAGTCCTGCGGCTTATTCAACTGGTGCTGATCCTTCTCGCGATAGTTTTCCTGTCTTGTCAGAAGCAGCCAACCGTTAGCCGTGAACAGCACCCGGCCCCGGCCGCCACGCCACTATTTGGTCCGCCCAGATTCCCGGCGCCGGTGATGAACAAGCCATATCCTGCCACCGGCGTGGTGGTGACGATCAATCGCGCAGAAGGCTGGATCGAAATCAAT
>CBFHBI010000772.1:0-2046 GCA_965653755.1 uncultured Blastocatellia bacterium | reverse complement strand
GGCGTCAAAACCTGCCGCTCTTGCCAATCGAATAAGCGCCGGTGAGAAACGGGTTCGTGCGTCGCTCGTAACCAATCGTGGTGTTTGGGCCATGGCCTGAGAGCACTTCGACGTCGTCGCCCAGCGGCAGGATTTTATTGAACAGCGAATCCATCAATTGCTCGCTCGAGCCGCCGGGCAAGTCCGTCCTGCCGATTGAACCGGCGAACAAACAGTCGCCGACGAATACTTTCATTTCGTTTGGCTCAAAGAGAACAACGTGCCCGGGCGTGTGGCCCGGACAATGAATCACCGTGAAACTCAAATCGCCGACTTTATAAATCTGCCCGTCATTCCAATGTTCGTCCACTTTCGGCGGTGGCTCGTAATCAAATCCGTATTGCGTCCACTGCGCGCGCGGTATGCCAATCCAAGCCGGCTGCTGCGGCAATTGTTCGTAAATGAACTCATCGGCCGGATGGATGACGATGCGCGCGTTTGGCTTGCGTCTTTTTAATCCAGCCACGCCGCCGATATGGTCCATGTGCGCGTGCGTGCAGGCGATGGCTTGCAATTCAAAGCCGTGACGATCGATGGCTGCGACGATGGCGTCTGAATCATTGCCGGGATCGATGCAGATCGCGCGTTTCGTTTTCTCGCAGCCGACGACTCGAGTATGTTGCTCGAACGCGGTGACGGTAATCGTTTCGATGATCATTGTCGGTGGTCAGTCGTCAGTGGTCAGTGTCAGTGGAAATAGCAACTGACGACGGACTACTGACATCTAACCGAGTATAATTCCTCATCGGAGTTTCTCATAAGTTATGCCACTCACAGCCACAGCAGCTTCACTCGCGGAAGTCCTCGACGAATTGACCGCCGAGGGTGCGCCGGAATTGACCGAACACCTCGAAGCGAATGCGCTCAAATGTTATGCGTGCGGCCATCGCTGCTTGATAAAGTCGGGCAAGCGCGGCATCTGCAAGGTGCGCTTCAACGAAGGTGGGCATTTGCGTGTGCCGGTGAATGACGTCGCGGCTCTGGCTTGCGATCCGACTGAGAAGAAGCCGTTCTTTCACGCGCTGCCGGGATCGGACACACTGACGTTCGGGATGCTCGGTTGCGATTTGCACTGCGCCTATTGCCAGAATTGGTTGACTTCGCAAGCGCTGCGTGACGACGCGGCAATATCTCCGCCGAATGTCGTTTCATCTGATCGGTTGATAGCAATAGCTAAGGCGTATGGCGCGTCGATGGTCGGCTCGAGTTACAACGAGCCGCTGATCACCGCGGAGTGGGCCGTCGAAGTTTTTAAGAAAGCCAGGATGGAAGGCTTTCGCACTGCGTTCATCTCGAACGGCAACGCGACGCCGCAGGTGCTTGATTATCTGCGGCCGTGGACTGACTGCTACAAGATCGACTTGAAATCGATGAGCGATCGAAATTATCGGCAGCTCGGCGGTGTCGTCGATAACATTCTCGACACAGTGAAGATGGTCCACGAGCGCGGGTTTTGGGAAGAGATCGTGACGCTGGTCATTCCCGGGTTCAACGATTCTGAGCATGAACTCAAGCGCGCGGCGGATTTCATTGCGTCGGTTTCGCCGGACATTCCCTGGCACGTGACGGCGTTTCATCAAGACTATCACATGCAGGACAACGCCAACACGACCGCCGAGCAGTTGATTCGCGCGTGCGAAATCGGCCGCGACGCGGGGTTGCGTTATGTGTACGCCGGAAATCTCCCGGGCAGAGTCGGACGATGGGAAAACACCTACTGTCCAAATTGCGCAGAGTTACTCATTGAGCGGTACGGCTACATCATTCGGCAGATGAAAGTCAACGCAGACGGGCATTGCCCAAAGTGCACGATGGTCATTCCGGGAATCTGGTCGTAAAAAACTGAGAGGGCGAAACAGATCGCTTCGCCCCCTCAATCCTCTTCCAAACTACATCTTCTTTTCCGGCGCGGCGGATTCGCTCGCAGGCATTTCGCGCGTGCCCATGTGGAAGAAAGCGCGCCACTTGCCGTCCTTATTAATCCAGATGGTAGAGTGATATTCCGTC
>CBFHBI010000771.1:0-2050 GCA_965653755.1 uncultured Blastocatellia bacterium | reverse complement strand
GCAAGTCATACGCGATTTGAGCACCGTCTATAGCATCGGTTATCGTCCAGCTAATCGAGTTCGTGATGGCGCCTGGCACGCGGTGACCTTGCATCTGATCGATCATCCGGAATTAGAGGCGCGCACCAAGCGCGGATATTACGAAGCGCGGAATTGAAAGTGTTGGCCCTGGTCGGATTGCAGATGAGAGTTAAATACTTAACAAGATTTCTCGTGATCGGCTGCCTGGCTGCGATCTCATTTTCGTGCGCGACTAAAACTGAGGGTCCGGCAGTTTATCCAAAGGCCATGGGCGCAGCCGATGAGGGCGCCGCCATTCAAGCTCTGCGGACGATTGCTACGGCGCAAACTCAAGCCAAGGCCATGCGCAATTCCTACGAGAACTTTGACGGGTTGGTTCAGTTGGGATTTCTCGATCAACGATTCTCCGGAGCGAATCCGAATCTCCGCGGATATCGCTTCTCGATGACGAACAACGAAAATGAATTTGCAGTTCAAGCCGATCCTCAGGTGACGGAAAACTCGCCAACAACCGGCAGCCGCCATTTTTATCTGGATTCGACTGACAACATCATTCATGTCAATTCGGCGCAAACGGCAACGCGGCAGGATCCCTCTCTGTGAATGGAGATCCCGTTGGACATATGCCGGGTCGGGCGTATAATCGCGCCATCTTCTTCCCTTAACTGGTCAGCTTTCGTAGGAGGAACAAATGAATACCTCATTTTCCAAACTGAGACTGATTGTTGGCTTGTTGACTTTGATTGCTTTGGCGAGTTTGGCTCAGGCGCAAACTCGCGAGCGCTTCGGAATCTCAGCTAAGGCCGGCGGCGTGAACGCGGTGACCGGCAAAGTCTCGGTGAGAAGCGGAAAGAACCCGGCCCGACTGTTGACCAGTCAGGACAATCTGGAGTCGGGTGACATCGTGAGTACGGCCGTTGGCAGCCAGGTCGAGGTGCTCCTCAACCCAGGTTCGTATTTGCGCCTCGCCGAACAAAGCGAATTCGTAATGGAAGACACTTCACTCGACAGTTTGCTCGTACGCCTTACAAAGGGCAGCGCGATCATCGAAGTCACCGGACCTAATCAACTGCAGATGCGACTTCCGGTGGTGACTGACCAACAGCGCCTGACCATTGTTCGTCCCGGCGTTTATCGAATCAATGCCTCAGCCGGCAAGACGGATTTATTTGTGCGCAAAGGCCGAGTGCAGCTCAGCGATAAGAAGGATGATGTAGTCAAGGGCGGCAAGAAGGTAGCCTTTACTGGCGGCGGCCAAACGATTGCGAAAATCACTGACGGCGACAAAGATGACTTCGACGACTGGAGCAAGACCCGGGCGCAAACCCTGGCGCGCGCTAACACGAGGCTGTCTGCGCGAACCGTGAATGGTTACCTGATGGCGAGCACCTGGGACACGTCGGCGTTTGGCGGTGGTTTCTTCGCATCTCGTCACTGGGGTCTTTGGACCTGGAGCCCATTGGCGAGTTGCTACACTTTTCTTCCTTTCTATTACGGATGGGGAAGTCCGTATGGTGGCAACTACGGAGCTTACTTCCCGGGCGGTGGCTATGCTGGTGGTGGCTATAACGGAATTTATAATCCGCCGGTGATTACCAGCAATTCGGGAAGCGGTCCCAGTTCCGGATATCCGGGAGGCGGGACCTCTAGCGGTATCTCCGGACGTGGCGGATCGAGCGGAGGATCGAGAGGTGGCAGCATGGGCACTCCTTCGTCGACTCCTTCAATGGCGGGACCACGTGATCCAGATTCCGGCGGCCGACAGATTAATACAATCAAACCTCCGAATAAATGACAGTCAGCGTTCGCGGCGAAATAGATCGCGAATCTCTTCGTTGACAATCTCTACGATCTCTGTGCGCGGCAGGCCTGCCAATACCAGGTGGGCCAAGCTCGCACGCAGAGCCTTTCGCAATTCCACATCGCTTTGTTGCGCAGTTCGCCGCGAAGAAACAATCGCTCCCGATCCGTGCCGAACAGTCAGTAGCCCTTCTTTCTGCAACTCGCGGTAGGCGGCCGCAATCGTATT
>CBFHBI010000770.1:0-2059 GCA_965653755.1 uncultured Blastocatellia bacterium | reverse complement strand
CATCTGGAAGTTATTCGAACCACAATTCAAATTGCGCGCGGACTCGTCCCGGTAATCGCGGGCGTGGGCTTTGGATCCATCCTCGGAGCAGAGTTGGCAAGCGCGGCCGCGAGCGCCGGTGCTCAAGGCATTCTGATCTTCCCGCCTTATTATCCGAACGCAGACGACGCCGGACTGCTCGAGTACTACCGCGCGATTGCTTCGGCCACTGCGCTCGGAGTTCTGATCTATAGCCGAGACTGGACGCAGTTCAGTTCATCGATGGTCGAGCGCCTCACTTCAATTCCAAATCTGATTGCCTGGAAAGATGGTCAGGGCGACATTCGGCGCTTGCAGTCCATCATGAATCGCGTCGGCGATCGACTCACCTGGATTGGCGGAGCCGGCGATGACATGGTCGCAGCTTATTACAGCACCGGGATACGCGCGTTCACGTCGAGCATTGCGAGCGTTGCGCCACGTTTGTCGTTGAGACTTCATGAACTCGCTGCGGATAACCGCAACGATGATTTGCTCGAGTTGATGAATCGTTGCGTGATCCCGCTTTATTCAATTCGATCACGGCGTAAAGGCTATGAAGTCTCAACCATGAAAGTGCTGTCGGACCTCGCGGGTTTGCGCGGTGGTCCAGTCAGGCCGCCGCTGGTAACAGTCACCGCCACGGAGCGTGAAGAGCTGCGTACCATACTCGACAGCTGGTCTGAGTTCCTCGATTGAGATCGTCGCATGGAGCGTTCAGAACCAATCAACGAAGCGAAGTCGCGGCGATACCCTCCACTCAATTCGTCACCGCAGCGATGGTGGCTGCTGGCTTTGCTCTTTACCGCGATGCTGATCAGTTACGTGCACCGCGGCGCCGTCAGCGTAGCCGCGCCGTTTATGGCGGCGGAACTGCACTTATCGAAGGCAGAGATCGGGGTAATCCTTTCCGCGTTCTTTTGGGTCTACGCCTTCATGCAGATTCCGGCAGGTTGGATCGTCGATCGATTCGGCACCAAGCGAGCGTATTCGATTGGATTTCTGTTTTGGTCGCTGGCCGCTGCGCTGGAAGGCTTCGGCCGCGGCGCCGCATCGTTAATAGGACTGCGCGTGGCTCTGGGCGTGGGCCAGGCGATCTCGTTTCCGGCCAGCGCGCGCGCGGTCGCAAATTCCTTCAACGAACGCGAGCGCGGCACCGTCACCGGAATTTATTTGACCGGCGTGCGCTTTGGGACTGCTCTGGTGAACGCGATCGGCGCGTTGTTTTTGGCGCGTTACAGTTGGAAACTTTTCTTTCTAATGATCGGCTTGGTGCCGCTGGTTTGGCTGTTGCCGTGGAACCGATTTCTGCAGAAATGGGAGGCGGCGCCAGAGTTTCGGCGAGGCTTGCCGCCCAAAAACGAAATGTCGCTGCTGCAAACCGTGATGTTGTTGCGACGCCGTACAGTATTCGGAATCTTCCTCGGGTTCTTTGCTTACGATTATGTTTGGTTCGTCTTCATTACCTGGCTGCCTGGATACCTTTCGCTCGATCGCGGATTCTCGCCGCACGAGATCGCGGTGTACAGTTCGGTCCCGTATCTGCCGATGTCGGCACTCATAATTGCGGCTGGATTCGTTAGCGATTGGTTAGTGCGGCGCGGTCGCAAAGAAAAACATGTGCGTCGAACCCTCATCATCGCGGGACTCGCGATAGGTTGCTTGATTGTTCCGGCCGGATTGGTGTCGAGCAAGTTGACTGCGGTTTGGCTGCTGACGATCTCTCTTTGTGGCCTGGGCATCTGTTCGCCGAACACCTGGACATTGACACAGGCAGTTTGCGAAAAGAAGATCGTCGGCTCAGTCACCGGCATTCAAAACTTCGGCGGCAATGTCGGCGGCATCATCGCGCCGGCGCTAACTGGTTATATTGCACACATAACGAATTCGTTCGCACTGGCGTTTGCAGTCGCCGGTGGGGTGCTGGTAGTTGGGATGCTGGCATACGCATTTTTAATCAAAGAGGACGTGACCGCAGGAATCCGCGATCGGGACTTCGCCGCGTAGCGGCGAAAGGTTTATAGAACAACGGCCCACCTTG
>CBFHBI010000769.1:0-2061 GCA_965653755.1 uncultured Blastocatellia bacterium | reverse complement strand
AGCTTGCTCGGCTACGTGAGCAAGCATGACGGCGGGGAACTTGGCTTTGAAGAAATATCCGCGACCCCTTTGGTCGCTGAAGAAATAGACGCTGCGGTCGATAAGATAAAGCTGCTGGTCGAGTCGAACATTAAAGAGATCCTGCTTTTTTATTACCCGCGTGACTGGCGAATCGGTGAAGTAATCTGGACCCCGTCTGCTGCGAACATCGCGGGGCTTGAAAGTAAATATCCGAGTGCATCCCTGGTAACTGCCATCGAACTGGAGACTCTCAGAACTAAGTTGCATGCTCAGGACATCTGCATGATCTTTCTGTTGATTGATGTTCCAGAGGACCAACGTATGGCCTATCAGCACACACAAAGGTCGAATTTTATTACCCATCAAGGCGTCGATAAATTGTCAGGCGTCAGACTCATCGCCGATTACTTGAAGATAAATTTAGAGGATTCCATTGGCGCAGGAGATACAGAGATGGATCGCTTTCTTAAAGCGGTCGGCTTGGCAGTAATCGTCGGCGCACGAAAACTGGATTTCACTGGCGTAAGAGACACTCTGCGTTTACCCGACTCGTCTGCGTTTGGCGACCTGCTGTTCCAAACATCCGCGCTCCTGGCCCAGCGTGTCTAAATGAGGAATCACCCACACGCGTCGAAGGAGCAAATCTCGCGCGCCCGTTCGATGGTGCGGGAGATTATTGCGCATCATCTGGGTGGCTCCCGCTCGCGCGTGCATTACTTGCCCGGCGGTCGCACCAACTTTGTTTTCGAAGTTCGGCATGGCAGGTCTTCTTACGTCGTTCGCCTCAACTCTGACGGAGCCAAACTGCAAAATTTCATTAAGGAGCAATGGGCTATTTCGCAGGTCAAGAAACTCGGTGTGCCCACGCCAGAGATTCTGGAGGTCGGAAATGATGTCGAGTGGCCTTATATGATCTCTCGCCGCGTTGCAGGCGATGAAGCCACGTTTCATCCACGCCGAAGCGAAATCCTGACAGCGATGGGCCATTACGGCGCCATCATCAATAGTGTGCGCACGAAGGGCTTCGGCGCGACCTTCGATTGGTCAAAGAATAAATTGTCACGCCATCTTAGTTGGGAAGAATTTCTTGCCGATGAGCTGGAACTCTCGCACCGGCTGAAGGTTCTGAAAAGTAATCAACTGATTTCAGAGACTCAGCGCCGGAAGATCCGGTCGATCTTGCACAAAGGCGCTGTGCCCCAGAACGCTGCTCGATTGAATCATGGGGACCTGCGGCTGAAGAATATACTGGTCGATGCGAAAGGATCTATCGTCGCCATCGTCGATTGGGAGCATTGTGTTTCTAATACGCCGGCTTGGGAATTATCGGTTGCGCTGCACGATCTCTCGATGGACGAAAAACAAAAGTTTCTTTCCGGTTACGGGATTACGAATGCAGCTCTGCAACGAAAAGCGCCTCTGATTAAAGCCCTAAATATTCTGAACTACGCGCCTGTTGTCGAAAGACTGCAAGGGCGCGGCAGCAGCAAGAAGCTCAGAGACTACAGAATCAGGTTGCAAGGCACTCTCGATCTGTTTTGTGTCTAAGCAAACGTTACCTTACAAATCTCAGCTACTGCCTGATGTTGACACCCCTGAAGGCCTTCACTAGAATGCGCCGCGTTACCGGTAACGATAGCGCACACACTTTACAACTTTATGAGGAAGATTGATCCGAGGCGGGTTAGGCGTTGGGCTCGGCCGCTGCACTCCAAATTTGCGCTCGCTCTGCTGATGCTGCTCTGGGCGTCGTCGCTTCAGAGTCAACAGCTCTCACGCGATCAGTGGGGCGGGGTACCGGTAAAGGTTTCGCATCAGGGCGCCAATTGGATCATCGCCGGGAAGAAGCAGACTGTAAGTATCAGCGAACGCAATCTGGCGATGACAATCCAAGCGGGCGCCGCCAAATGGTCGACCGTTCCTTCATCTTCACATGACATGCTGCTTAAGACCGGCAGTGAGGACCTTGCGACCGGGCTAATTCAAGCAAAGATGATTGAGATAGTGCCTTCCGATGCTGGTATCACAACCGGAGTGAAG